>JAICUO010000259.1 GCA_025935815.1 Streptosporangiaceae bacterium | reverse complement strand
CTGGATGGAGCGGAACACCTACTTCCTGCCCCGCTACGACGACGTGGGCGCGATGCGCGGCCAGGGCCACGCGCTCGCCGCCGCGGCGGGCATCCCGTGCCTGCTGCGGCGGACGTACAAGAGCCCGGTGGAGCCCGCCGCGGACGGTGACTTCGACTTCGTCACCTACTTCGAATGCGCGGACGCCGACGTCCCCGTCTTCCATGACGTCTGCGACGCGCTGCGGGACACCACCCGGAACCCCGAGTGGGCGTTCGTCCGCGAAGGCCCGACCTGGCACGGCCGGCGCACCGCCACCTGGGCGGAGCTCTTCAGCTGAGCCCGGCCCCGGTGACCAGCGCGGGAGGCGCGCATCGCGGAGCCGCATCTCCTCCAGCGATCCGTCGGGCACGCGCAGGCCTGGCTTGGAGCACGACCAGCGGTGCGGCCGCAGGCGGCGCCCTTAGCGGCGCGCCAGCTCCAGCACCGGGATCGTGCGGATGCCCGCGGCCTTGGTCGCGTAGTCGCCGAAGCCTGGCATGCGCTGGACCTGCTCGGCGTAGACGCGGTCACGCTCGTCGCCACTCAGCTCGGTGACCGTGACCGGATACGTGCTCGACCCCACCTCGACGGTGGTCTGCCCGGCCTCAACGAGGTTGTGGTACCAGTCAGGGTGAGCAGGCGCGCCCGCCTTGGAGGCGAAGATGTAAATCGAGCCGTCGTCGCCTTCCTTCGGCAGGTACACCAGCGGGGTCACGTACTCCTTGCCGCTCTTGCGGCCGACATGGTGCACGAGCACCATCGGCGCGCCCGTGAAGCCACCCCCGACCTGGCCCCCGTTGGCGCGAAACTCGGTGATGACCTGCTGATTCCAATTGGATTCAGGCATGACGATTCCGTCCTCTGCTCATCTGGGATGCCCCGTGGCGAGCGGGTCACGTGCAGCACAGATGCTAGTGCATCCCGGCGATCCGGCCCTTCTCGCGTGCCGGGGTGAAAGCTGGACGCCTCCAGCACGGCACCCACCTGATGCAGCGGCTCCGGCAACTCACAGTGGCGAAGCCCGTTGATGGTGGCGGTGCCCTCGTCCGCGGTCACCAGGCCAAGGCCTAGCCGGGCAGCGTCCGGGGGAGGCCGAACCGGCGGATAATGCCGCTGTCGATGAAGCGGGTGATCGCCGATATCCGGTCGCCCGCGAGGGTCAGCACCACGATGCCGTGCGCGTGGTAGATCCCGGCATGCTCGTCGGGCACGTAGCAGCCGAACGCGGGCTGTCCGTTCGCCCGGGTCGGGATCAGCTTGGTGGGGGCGCCGCGGTATCTCGCGCTGAGCGTTAGGAAGCCGCCGATAGCCGCGGGTCCCTGGTACTCGAGCGTGGCGGGCGGCATGGTGTACCAGGCGTCGTCGGTGAGCAGCGCGAGCACGCCGTTGACGTCGTCGTCGGCGTACGCCGCGGCGAAGCGTTCGGCGAGCTCGCGTTCCCTGGCGGAGCGGGGAAGCCGAGCGCTTTCCCGCTCCCTCATCGGAAACCGCGCCGTCAGCGTGGCCCTGGCTCGCTGTAGTGCGCTGTTCACCGACGCCTCGCTGCTGTCCAGTATCTCCGCTACCTCGGCGGACTGGTAGCCGAGCACGTCCCGCAACAGCAGTACGGCCCGCTGAAGCGGCGGAAGGCGCTGCATGGCGATGACAAACGCCAGCGCGATCGTCTCCTTCATCTCGTAGCGCGAGTCCGGGCCGGGAGTAGTAGCTGGAAGGCCGTCGAGCAGGGTGTCTGGGTACGGCTCAAGCCAGACCGGTTCGCCCCGGCGGGTCGGCTCGCTCGGCTGGAACGGCGGCTCGGGCGGTTCCGGCCTCGGCCTGCGCCCGGCAGCGCGCAGCGCGTTCAGGCAGCGATTGGTCGCGATCCGGTACAGCCAGGTGCGCAGCGAAGCCCGGCCTTCGTATTCCCGGAGCCCGCGCCAGGCCGCGAGCAGAGTCTCCTGCAGCATGTCCTCGGCGTCCTGGACCGAGCCCAGGATCCGGTAGCAGTGCAGCCGGAGCTCGGGCAGGTACGGATGGGTGAGCTCGCTGAACGCGCGGTCATCCCCGGCCTGGGCGCGAACCAGTGTCGCATCGATAGCCACGTAGTTATGGACACCGGCCGGGCCGGAAAGTCATCGATGATATGGGGCTCCGTTCCGGTGTCGGTATCAGTGACCAACCCGGACGAGGAGGAGCATGTGAGAACGGACCGCGCACAGCGCTGGGTGCTGGCGCTGACCTCGATGGCATCCCTGATGGTGTCGCTAGACACCCAGGTCGTCGCGACGGCCCTGCCCGTCATCCGGCTCCGCCTGCACGCATCGCTGGCGGCGCTGGAATGGACCGTGAACGCCTACACGCTGAGCTTCGGAGTGCTGCTGCTGACCGGCGCGGCGCTCGGTGAGCGGCTGGGCCGCAGACGTATGCTCGCGGTCGGGATCGGCCTGTTCTGCGCCGCGTCAGCCGCGTGTGCTCTGTCACCGGACGCGGGGGCGCTCATCGCCGCCAGGGCCGTGCAAGGTGCCGGCGCGGCGCTGATGCTGCCGCTGGCCCTCTCGCTGCTGACGGCCGCGTTCCCGCCGAAGCGCCGAGCCTGGGCCATCGGCATCTTCAGCGGGGTGACCGGCCTGGCGGTTATGGGCGGCCCGGTCATCGGCGGCGCGGTGGCACAGGCCATCGCGTGGCCCTGGATCTTCTGGCTGAACGTCCCGATCGGCGCTGTCATGATCCCGCTGGTCCAGGCCAGGATCCCGGCCAGCGCCGGCTTGCGCGCCACCCTGGACCCGGTCGGCCTGCTCCTGGCGACCGGCGGCGCGCTGGGGCTCGTCTGGGCTCTGATCCGTGCCAACGGCATCGGCTGGGCCAGCCGAGAGATCCTGGCGTCGCTGGCGGTCGGGCTGCTGCTCGGCGTGACCTTCGTCGCCTGGGAGCTGCGTGCGGCCGAGCCGATGGTGCCGATGCGGCTGTTCAGCTCCCGGGCGTTCGCGGCCGGCAATGCAGCAGGCTTCTGCATGTTCGCGGTGCTGTTCGGGATGGTGTTCTTCATGGCGCAGTTCCTGCAGGCCGGCCTTGGCTTCGGCGCGCTGAGCGCCGGGCTACGGCTGCTGCCCGGCTGGGCGATGCTGGCTGTGATCGCGCCGTTGTCCGGCTCGCTGGCGGGCAGGGTGGGCATGCGGTCGCTGATCTCCGGCGGGCTGGCTGCGGCTGCGGTCGGCCTGACCTGGATGGCGCTGATCGCCAGGACCGGCCTGCCCTACTGGCAGATGGTCCCGCCGCTGATCGTGGCGGGCGCCGGGTTGTCCTTCGCGGTGCCCGCCACGCAGGGCGCGGCGATGACCGCGGTGCCGCCGGCCGAGATCGGAACGGCCTCCGGCACGTTTAACACGTTGCGCCAGCTCGGCGGCGTGTTCGGGGTCGCGATCTGCGCGGCGGTGTTCGCCGCCCGCGGCGGCTACGCCTCACCAGCGGCATTCGTCGCCGGCTTCGGCCCCGCGATGGGCGCCTGTGCGGGCCTGGCGCTCGCTGGCGCCATCGTCGGCCTGCTCGTGCCCGGACGCACAGTACCTCGGCGATCAATTCCCGCCCACGATCGATCCGGAGCTCAGCGGCGAATACTGAACCTTGAGCGATAACGCTTACCGGCCGTTGTAGTCGAGGATCCGCAGCAAGGCGCGCTTGCGCCGCTGGCTGGTTCGCAGCTCGGTTCGGCCGGCCGGGTCCACGCGGCGCGGCGCGGCTCCTTCCTGCCCGTCGGCATGGGGGCGACCAAGTGCATCGGCGAGGAATTCGGAACCGCCGAGTCTCGGTCATCCGCGATTGCCCTGGCCAAGGGCGCCTGTCATCCTCGGGTGAGGGGGTCGGGTACAGCACCTGGCCGGCGGACGCCAAGGAGCCAGCGCCATGAGCACCACCACCCGGCAGCCCGCGCCCGGGTACGACGACGTCGTCGACCTGAGTCGTTACCCGATCAACAACCCGTCCAGCCCGGCGTACCAGCCCCTGGTCCAGGCGTGCCAGGAACAGCTGCGCGGCCGGGGGCTTGCCCAGCTCGCCGGGTTCCTCACCCCGCCCGCCGTCGGCGAGATGCTCGCCCTGGCCAGCCGGCTCGCCCCCCAGGGGTGGGCCAGCGACCAGGCGCACACCATCTACTTCGAGCCGGCTGACGATTCCGGGGGCCCTGAGCATCCGCGCGCGGCGCTGCAGCATTCGGCCAAGAAGGCCATCGCCTACGACCAGATCCCCGCCAGCGCGCCCATCCGCCGCCTGTATGAGTCCGACGACCTCACCCGGTTCATCGCCGCCGTCTTGGGCAAGCCCGTCCTGTACCGCAGCGCCGACCCGCTGGACGCCCTGGAAATCGCGATCTTCGACGACGGCGATGAGCTCGGCTGGCACTTCGACAACAGCGAGTTCTCGGTCACCGTGATGTACCAGCAGCCCGGGGCGTGCGGCGACTTCGACTACTGCCCCGGGCTGCGGACCAGTCACGACGAGAACTACCCGGGCGTCCAGGAAATCCTGAGTGGTCACCCCGGCGGCGTCATCCGCCTGCTGACCAGCCCGGGCACGCTCGCGGTCTTCCGCGGCCAGCACGCCCTGCACCGGGTTACGCAAGTCACCGGGCCGCACCCGCGGATCAACTCGGTGCTGACCTACGGAGAGCACCCGGGCATGAAGCTCAGCAAGCTCACCCAGGAGCTGTTCTACGGCCGGGCCGTCTAACCGTCGTCGCGAATCGATTTAAGCTGCTCGGCCGAACACCACCAGCTTGTCCGCCCGCCGACCGTGCCGGTCGCCATTGGCGCGTGGTCGCGCGGGCAGGTGCCTCCCCGGCGCCGATACGGAATGATCGTCAGGGTGTGCACGCCTCCGTCGCGGAGGGCAACCCTGATCGTGTCGCGGGTAGCCCTGAGCAGCCGGCTGCGTTGTGGCTCGGTCAGGCTGCTGACGGCCAGCGCGGGGTGTATCCGGGCGCGCCACAAGATTTCATCGGCTAGCAAGTTGCCAATGCCCGCGATTCGCCGCTGGTCCATGATTCGCGCCTTGACCGGCTCGGTGGTGCCCGCCGCCAGGGCGGCCCGGAACTGAGGCGGCGTGATCGACTGGGCGTCGGGTCCTAGCTGCTCGACGGGCGGATTGAGCCTGACCCGGCCCAGGCGCCGCGGGTCAACCAGCAGGAGGCGGCCGCCATCGTCGAAGGTCAGGCTGAAACGCTTCCAGCGGTAATCTCCCGGTCGGCGCCCGCGCTCCCAGTGGTCGCCGCCATCGATCTCCGTCCCGTCCGCGTCGGCGATCACGATCTTGCCGGACATGCCAAGGTGAATGCCCAGCGTGACCGCATCCGACGAATGGTCGGTCTGGCACCACATGCTCTTTCCGCGCCGCATGGCGGTGATGAGCTCGCCCCCTAGCAGCGCATGGCGAATTTCCCCGGGCACATGCGGGCGGCATACGTAGGCGTCGGAGTCGTCGACGTCGACGATGCGCCGCCGTAGCCCGTTCCGTTCGATGACGGCCCGGGCTGACTCCACCTCTGGAAGTTCCGGCATGGCATCCCAGGGTATCTGGCGCTCACCGGGCCGCCGGTCCGCTCGCGGCCCTGGCCCGGGCCGCGACGTCCAGCCCGGCGATGACCTCACCGCTCTTCTCAGCACCCGCCCCCGCTACGATTCACCGGCCCCCTGATCGCCCGCGGGCGAGCCAAAATTGACTAGAGCCGGGCGGCGCGCGCGCCTACGATCGGACCCATGCCGGGCTATGAGCCAGTAGACCTTTCGGTTGCCTGCAACGCGGGTGTGGACGTCCTCGGCGATGAGCCGGGCGACGTTCCGCTCGGGCGGGCGGACCTGCGCGGCCTGCCGTTCCTGATCGGGTCGCAACCGCCGTCCGCGGATCGGTGCTTCCTGCTGCCCGGTGCCCCGGCGTCGATCGGGATCGGCCGGCTGGCGCGGCGGGTGATCGTCGCGCACCGGCTGCTCGAGCCGGGTGCGCCCGCCGGTCACGCCGTCGGGCAGGCCGTCGCGGACTACGCGTTTCACCTGGCCGGCGGCGAGGTCGTCACCGTGCCCATCCGGGAGCGGTTCGAGATCCAGGTAGTGCCGCCGGCCTGGGGCCGCGAGCCGTTCCTCGCCGTCGCTGACACCAGAGACTACAAGCTGCCGCGGTTCGAGGGCAGCTGGGGCGAGGCCGGCATCCGACTGGCGGAGCACGCCCGCGCGGCACCCGCCGGCTACTACCTGTGGTGCTGGGAGAACCCTCACCCGGAGCGGCCGCTCGAGCGGATCGAGTTCATCCCGCGTGGCGTGCGGTTCATCGTCGCCGGCATCACGACCAGCGACCTTGATGAGCATCCGTTCGTCCGCACGCCGGCGCGCCCGGTACGGCTGGTGGCCAAGGACGGGCGGGGCGGCGTCTTCGATATCGACGTTGACCGGGGCGTCGCGACCTACCCGCAGCCGCTGCCCGGCGAGGACGACCGAGCCGGCTGGGGGGCGACGGAGGGGACGTCGGCGTACGCGTCGGTCGCCGCGCTGCCATCGGCCACCATCATCGCGGTCCGGCGGGGCGGCGAGGAACTCGGCCGGGTGCGCTGGGGCGACGTGGAACGAGACGGGCGGGCCGAGGCCGGCCAGGTCTCGCTGGAACTGGCGGATAGCGGCCGCAACTGGGTGCATGTCACTGTCGTCGACGACGCGACCGGGCGGCCGGTGCCGTGCCGAATCCACTTCCGCTCGGCCGACGGGATTCCCTACCAGCCGCACGGCCACCACAATCACGTCACGCAGAACCTCAGCAGCTGGCATTACGACGTCGGCGGTGACGTCCGCCTGGGCCAGCGCAGCTACGCCTACATCGACGGCACCTGCCAGGGATGGCTGCCCCGCGGCGACGTCGTCGTGGACGTTGCCCGCGGGTTCGAGTACGAGCCGCTCCGGCAGGCCGTGCGGATCGAGCCGGGCCAGCGGGACCTGACGCTGCGGATCGGTCGCGTCGCTGACATGGCTTCGGAAGGATGGTGGTCCGGTGACTCGCACGTGCACTTCCTGTCGACCCCGGGCGCCCAGCTCGAGCAAAGGGGCGAGGACCTGCGCGTCGTCAACCTGCTGCAGGCGCAGTGGGGGGCGCTATTCACCAACACCGAGGATTTCTCCGGACGGCCGGCTGTCATCGATGGCGGTGGCTACATCACCTACGTCGGGCAGGAGAACCGGCAGCACGTTCTCGGCCACACGGTCCTGTGGGGGCTGAGAGAACCGGTCATGCCGTGGAGCAGCGACGGTCCCGACGAGGGCGAGCTCGGCGGCGCGCTCGACGCGACGCTGAGCGACTGGGCCGATCGTACGCACGCCCAGGGCGGCACCGTCGTCGCCGCGCATTTTCCGAATCCGAACGCCGAGCCGGCCGTTCTCGTCACGACCGGCCGCGCCGACGCAGTCGAGATGCTGGCCCATTCCGACGACGCGATGGCCGAGTACTACCGGTACCTGAACAGCGGCTACCGGCTGCCACTGGTCGGGGGCACGGACAAGATGTCGAGCGCCGTGCCGGTCGGCCTGTATCGCACGTACGCGCGGCTAGACGAGGAGTTCAGCTATGAAGCCTGGTGCCGGGCGGTGCGGGCGGGCCGCACGTTCCTTTCCGGCGGGCCACTCGTGACGCTCTCGGTCGACGGGCACGAGCCGGGCGCTACCGTCAAGCTTTCGGGGCCGGGAACGGTCAGCATCCGGGCCGTGGTGCGCAGCATCTTCCCGCTTCGCGCGCTCGAAGTCGTGCATAACGGCGGGGTCGTTGCCAGAGCGGAAGCCAACGGCGGGCGGCAGGCCGAAATCAGCGAGGAACTGCGAGTCGACGGCAACTCGTGGATAGCCTGCCGGGCGTTCGGTGCCGACTACCACCTCGACGAGTGGGGACGCCGGGTTTTCGCGCACACCTCGCCGGTCTACGTGGCCTGTGGCGGCGACTGGACGATGACCGACCCCGAAGGCATCCGATATATCCGGACCCTCGTCGAGGGTGCCCGCGAATACGTCCGGCACACCGCGGTGCGAAGGTCTGACCAGCTCACGACCCACCATCACGGCGAGGCCAGCCACCTCGCCTGGCTCGAGCGGCCGTTCACCGAGGCCCTGCGCGCGCTGGACAAGCGCCTACCCCTGTCATGATCTGACTGCCAGCTCCAGGGTGGCTGGCCGCCGTCCGGATGCCCGGGCGCTTCCACCGGGAGCTAGCCGGGGTGTTTCCCGGCGCCAGCCGCGCCGGGCCAGACCGCGGCCATCGCTGCGCAGTGACACGCGACCGGGTGGCCCTGCCCCCGGTCGGTCAGCACGGGCTCCTCGGTGGCACAGAGGCCCTGGGCCTTCCAGCAGCGGGTGCGGAACCGGCATCCGGATGGCGGAGACGTTGCGCTAGGCACGTCACCGGTGAGCAGGATCCGGCGGCGGCGGCGCTCTACCTGCGGGTCGGGCACCGGCACCGCGGACAACAGCGCCTGAGTGTAGGGGTGCGACGGCGCCTCGTAGACCTGGGACCTGGTGCCGGTCTCCACGAGCTTGCCCAGGTACATGACGGCGACCCGGTCGCAGATGTGCCGGATCACCGACAAGTCATGCGCGATGAACAGGTAGGAAAGACCGAGGCGATCCTGGAGATCCTCGAGCAGGTTCACCACCCCGGCCTGGATCGAGACGTCGAGGGCGGAGACCGGCTCGTCGAGCACGAGGACTTTCGGTGCCAAGGCGAGGGCCCGGGCGATGCCGACCCGTTGCCGCTGGCCGCCGGAAAACTCGTGCGGATACCGGTTGCGATGCTCGGGATTGAGGCCGACCAGCCGGAACAGCTCGGCCACCCGGGCCGGGCCGGTCCGCTGGTTCCAGCGCTGATGCACGCGCAGCGGTTCGGCCACGATCTCGCCCACCGGAATCCGCGGGTCGAGCGAGGCGAACGGGTCCTGGAACACCACTTGGAGGTGCTGGCGAAGCGCGCGCAGCTGGCCCCTGGTCTGGGTGGTCAGCTCCTGGCCTTCGAACCTCACCGAGCCCGACGTTGCCGCAAGCAACTGCAGGATGGACCGTGCAGTCGTAGATTTCCCGCACCCTGATTCGCCGACTAGGCCGAGAGTCTCGCGTTCGCGTAGCTCGAGTGACACCCCGCAGACGGCGTGTACCTCTCCTGCCCGGCGGCGCACTAGTCGGCCGCCGGTGATCGGATAGTGCTTGACCAGGTCGGTGACGCCGATGATCGGCCGGTCCTCGGCGGCGGGCAGCGTCGCCGGAGCGGGCGCCGCCGGCGGCGGCGGTTCCCCGGTAGCGAAAAGCGGCGCGCCGGCGGTCAGCTCGCCCGACCGGTGGCAGGCGGAGCCGTGCTCCGGCCCCGCCGCGCGCAGGGCCGGCTCTTCCTTGGCGCAGCGCCCGATGGCCACCGGACAGCGGGAGACGAACGGGCAGCCGGGCGGCAGGTCAATCAGCGATGGCGGCGCCCCGGGGATGGGGCGCAATCGCGCGTGGCTGTCGGCGTCCAGTCTCGGTAGCGACCCGAGCAGGCCCAGCGTGTACGGCATCCGGGAGCGGAAGAAGATGTCGTCTACCGCACCGGCTTCTACCGGCTTGCCCGCGTACATGACCATGATCCGATCGGCCAGCCCGGCCACGATGCCCAGGTCATGCGTGATCAAGATCATCGACGCTCGGCTCTGGTTCCGCGCGGCGCGCAGCGCTTCGAGCACCTGTGCCTGGATGGTGACGTCCAGCGCGGTGGTGGGCTCGTCGGCGATGATGACGTCTGGGTCGTTGGCCATGGCGATTGCGATCACCACCCGCTGCCGCATGCCGCCGGAGAACTCGTGCGGAAAGCGCCGCGCCTGCTCGGCGGCGCGCGGGATGCCGACCGCCTCAAGCAGTTCGACCCCGCGGCGGTACGCGGCTTCCTTGCTCATTTCCCGCCGGGTCCAGATGGTCTCCGCCACCTGCCAGCCAACGGTGAACGCCGGGTTCAGCGAGCTGAGCGGATCTTGCGGGACGTACGCGATCACGCTGCCGCGCACGCGGGCCAGGTCTCGCTCCCGCAGGCCGAGCAACTCGCGGCCTGCTGCCGTAGCCGAGCCGGTGACGCTCGCGTTCTTCGGCAGCAGGCCGAGGATGGCCAGCGCCACCGTGGACTTGCCCGAACCAGACTCGCCGACGATGCCGAGCGTCTCACCCCGGTTAAGCCCGAACGTCAGGTCCCTGACCGCGCGGACATCACCGTCGCGGGTGCGGAACGTGACGTTCAGGTCCTTGACCTCCAGCAGCGGGCTCACCGGGATACCCGCTGGGTGGGGTCGAGCGCGTCGCGCAGGCCGTCGCCGATGAAGTTGATCGACAGGATCGTTACCACCAGGAATCCCGAGGGAAAGAAGAACAGCCACGGTAGCGAGGTCGCGGCATCTTGCCCGCTGTTGACCAGGCTGCCCAGGGATACCTCCGGCGGTTGGATGCCCAGGCCGAGAAAGGACAAGACCGCCTCGATCAGGAGCGCCAGCGCGATCGTCAGCGT
>JAICUO010000591.1 GCA_025935815.1 Streptosporangiaceae bacterium | reverse complement strand
GGCGGCGCTGGATTTCTTCGGCAAGTCGGGCCTCTGCGGTGGCAACGCGCTGGTCAGCGCTGGTGCGGGCGGCGTACACCTCGGCCTCGGCCGACTCGATGTCGCCCACGGCGCGCAACTCGGCGATGGCGCGAGCGAGGGTGTCGGCATGCTGACTGGTGAGCTTCTCCAGGGCGCGGATGAGTTCGGCGGCGCGGGTAATGCCGAGCGTGACGGGCTGCCCGCCGATTTCCTCGGTGCGCTGGCCGCTGGCCTCGGCTTCCCTCCTGCGCCGCTCACGGTGGGCGCTGAGCGGGTTATGGTTCGGGTCGTCGCAGTACTTGGGCTTAGCGCCGCGGTCGCTGCCAGGCGCGGCAGGGGGCTGGTCACAGCCAGGGAAGCCGCAGTGCTGAGGGGCGGTGGTTGCTGCCATGACAGCATTCTATTTCATTTCATGAGCGCAATGCAATGCTATGGAATGATTGATGATGTGCTGTACCTACGAACTCGTCAACTCGCGTGGCTGTCAGTTCTCAACTGAGCTGTCGGCTTCTCGCGCGAGGTGCCGGTGAAGCTGTCGGTTTCTCATTTGATCTGTCGGTAGCGGCGGCCAGCAGCCGACGGCACCATGGACTGGTGCGCGAGGAACCACTGACCGGCGGGCGGAACGCCAGCGAGGTCGTCCGCGTCGGTGAGACGGTTCGCCGTGCCCGGGACCGGGGCAGTGCGTCCACCGCGAGGCTGCTCGGCTACCTGGAATCGGCGGGTTACCCGTATGCGCCGCGTTACCTCGGCGTCGACGACCACGGCCGGGACATCTTGACCTACATCCCCGGCCGGACCACTGATCACCCGAGCCAGCGCGCGGACGGCGCCTACGCTCGGGGCGCCGCGATGCTCCGGGAGCTGCACGACCTCACCGCCAGGTACCCGCTCGCCGCGGGCCGGGAATGCTTCCTGCACGGCGACGCCGGGCCGTTCAACACGATCTTCTCTGGCGGGATGCCGGTCGCCTTTATCGACTGGACCTCCTGCCGTCCGGGCGACCGGCTGGACGACCTCGGCTACATGGCCTGGACCTGGTGCATCCAGGCCGAGGGGAACGTGCCCGTCGACGCACAGGCAGCGCACCTCCGCGAGCTGCGCGATGCCTACGGTCCCGTCCCGCCGGAGGCTTTGATCCACGCGATGATCCGCAGCCAGGACCGGATACTGCTGCACTCACGGCAGGCGATGCGGGACGCAAGGTACCCGGCCGCCCAGCGCGCCCGGGCCGAGGAAGCGGTCAGGTGGGCCAGCGCAGACCAGGAGCTTATCCGCGCCAATGAGCAGGTTCTGCTGGCTTCACTCCGGTGATGGAACGCCCTGGCGGCCGGCCTGGGAGTCGCTGCGGGGACCGGGACCCGGCGGTTTCTCATTTGATCTGTCGGTAGCGGGCTGCTTTCTCATTCGATGTGTCGGAATACAGCGAGCGGCCCTTGCCCGGGTTGGCCAGGATGGAGCCGGAATGGGTGGACGGACGGGGAAGGGACTGGAGGACTGCGTGACCGGTGACTTGTTGTCCGCCAGCTGGGATCCCGGCGATGCGGGCCTGGCGGGCGTGTGGCTGCCCGGAGGGTTCGAGGTGGAATACGCCGAGCCGGGCGGGCGGGAGGTCCGGGCGGGCCTGGGCCGGCTGCTGCGGGCGGACCTCGGGTCGTGCCTGCCGGCGCGGTCGTTCCCGTCTTACAAGGGGCAGCGGAATTACCCGGGCTGGTTCTGGTCGGCGACGATGGGCCGGCTGGTCGGGTTCGAGTCGTGGGTGGAGCGAGGTCACCTGGTCGCGCTCGACTTCGCGGCCGAGGTCACGGCGATCACCTCCCAGCCGTTCTGGCTGTGCTGGCGGAACCCGGCGGGGAAGGTGTCCCGGCACGCGCCCGACTTCTGGGCGCGGCTGGCCGGCGGCGGGGCGCTGGTGATCGACTCCCGGCCCCGCGACGTGGCCGGCGACGGCGACCGGGTGGCGTTCGCCGCGGCGAAGCTGGCGTGCGAGGCGCTCGGCTGGCAGTACGCGGTCTGCGGCGAGATGGACCCGGTGGCCGCGGCGAACCAGCGGTGGCTGGCCGGCTACCGGCACCCGCGCTGCGGGCACCCGGCGACGGAGGCCCGGCTGCTGGGGGCCTTCGGGCGGGGGCTGCCGCTGATGGAGGGAGCGGAGGCGGCGGGGGACCCGATTGCCACGCTGCCGGTGCTGTTCCACCTGATGTGGCGGCGGGAGCTGCTGGCGGACTTGTCGCTGGTGCTCAGCCACCGGACCGTGGTCAGGAGGGCCGGCCGTGCCTGAGCGGCGGGGGGAGGTGCGGATCGGCGACCGGGTGGTGTTCTCCGGCGCCGAGTACAGCGTGGTTGCCCTGTCGGGCAGCCTGGTGCGCCTGCTCGCGGACTCCGGGGACGCCGTCGTGGTCGCGATGGCCTACCTGGCGGGTGCGCCTGACTTCGCCGTGGTCGGGGCCGGCCCCCGGACCAGGCTGGTCCCGTCGGGCCTGCTGGACGCCCTGCCGGCGAAGGTGGCCGAGGCGGCCCGGGAACTGGAACGGCACCTGACGGAGGTCGAGGCCGGCCTGCCGAAGGACGCGGCGCCGGGAACGGCCCCGAGGCCGGACTACGACCCGGCGGCCCGGACGCTGACCGAGCGTCAGCAGGCCAAGGCCGCCGAGCTGGGGGTGACCCTGCGGACGGTGGAGCGGATGCGCCGCCGCTATCTGCGCCAGGGCCTGTGGGGCCTGGTCGACGCCCGGCACGCGAAGGCCGCCAGGCCGACGGGGAACGTCGACCCGAGGGTAGTCGCCGCGGCCGTCGCGGTCATCGACGGCCAGAGGAACGCCCCGACCGGCACGAAGTCCCGGGCGGTGCGCCAGATCCGGGAGAAGGTGGAGGCCGAGCACGGCCCGGGAACGGTGCCGATGCCGTCGGACGCGACGTTCTACCGGCTGCTGGACGTGCTGTCGGCCGGGAAGCACACCTTCGGCCCGGCGACCACCCGCCGGCAGGCGGCCAACCGGCCGGACGGGGCGTTCACCCCGATCACGGCCGCCCGGCCCGGCGAGCTGGTCCTGATGGACGGCACCCCGCTGGACGTCATGGCCATCATGGACGACGGGGTCCCCGGGCGGCCCGAGCTGGTCGCCGCGATCGACATCGGCACCCGCACCCTCGGCGCCGCCGTCTTGCGGCCGGTCGGCGCCAAGGCCGTCGACGCCGCGGTGCTGCTGGCCAAGATGATGGTCCCCGAGCCGATGCGGCCCGGCTGGGACGAGGCCCTGCGCCTGTCGGCGTCGCGGATCCCGTTCAAGCGGCTGGCCAGCATCGACCAGCGGGCCGAACTGGCGGCCGCCAGGCCGGTCATCATCCCCGACACCGTGGTCATCGACCACGGGCGGGTGTTCCTGTCGGAGGTGTTCCTGCGGGCCGGCGACACCCTCGGCATCTCGGTCCAGCCCGCCCACCAGCTCACGCCCACCGACAAACCTCGGGTTGCATACTGCACCTCTTCGGGGCGATTCGCGGCTAGGTGGCGTTCATGCAGGTCGGACGGTGTCGTGACGGCGTCCTTGGTGGCGGGCTGGCGGGTTGGGTCCGGGTGGGTTGTAGAGGACTTGTCCTTTGTCGTTATACCGCTGCCCACTGACAATTCCGGCGTGGTACCAGATCTTGATGGTGCCTGGGGACACGCCGAGCAGTTCGGCTATCTGGCTGAGCGGGATGAGGCCGGCGTCGAGGAGGCGCTGGCGGCGGCTGCGTAGGTGGTAGGTGCGGATGACGCGGTGGACCATGGTGAGGTTGTAGGGTCGTCCCTCGCCGTTGGCCAGGCCGCGGGTTTGGAGGATGGCGGCGATCTCGGCGGTGGTGTGGTGGTCCAGTAGCCGGTCGATCTCGGTGATGGTGGCGGGCTTGGCCTGCCGGATCTTCCAGGCTGGCTCGGGGACGGGCAGGGTGAGGGTGTGGTGCTGGCCGCCGGCCAGGCGGGCGTGGGCGGTGATGGTGTCGCTGGTGCGGGTGACGGTGACGTCGGTGAGCAGGAGGCGTGCGATGCGCTTGCGCTCGCGGGCCGGGGTGGAGGGGTCGTTCCAGATGCCGGGCAGGTCGGTGGCGAGCTGGGCGATGCGGGCTTTCTGGGCGGGGGTGAGCTGCCCGTTGTGCTGCTCGCGGGCCTTGTCGTAGGCGGCCTGGGCGTCGGCCAGGGCGCGCAGGGCGGTGTTCCAGTCGGCTTCGAGGGTGCCTGCGACGAGCCGGTTGGCGGGGTCAACGGTGAGGTAGCGGCGGCGGGCCAGGTCGGCGTGGTAGCGGGCGCGCTCGACGTGGGCGGCGCGCAGCGCGTCGGCCTCGGCGGCTCGCTGCTGGAGCTCGGCGGAGACCTGGAGGGCGGCCTCGACGGCCAGCGGGGTGAGCGTGCCGATGAGCAGCTGGCCGATGCGCTCGTCGAGGGTGTGGCCGGGGATCGCGGTGCAGATGGGGCGGGCGTTGCTGATGCCGTCGCGCTGGCAGAGGTAGGTGGGCAGGTCCTTGCCGCCGCGGGCGTGGTAGCGGATGGTCATCCGCCCGCCGCAGCGGCCGCAGATGATGATGCCCTGCAGCAGGGCGGGGCCCTCGCGGGGCGGCCCGGCGGCCCGGTCGCGGCCGTGCGCGGCGGCGTTGGCCGCGAGCCGGGCCGTGTTGGCTTCCCACTGGTCCAGGGTGATGTAGCCGGGGTGGGCGCCGGGGATGAAGGAGATCCATTCCTCGCGGGGCACGGTGATGCTGGCCCGCTTCCCGCCGGGCAGCAGCTGCTCGCGGTGCCGGCCGTAGGTGAACGCGCCGGCGTAGCGGGGGTTGTGCAGCGCGTTCAGCACG
>JAICUO010000546.1 GCA_025935815.1 Streptosporangiaceae bacterium | reverse complement strand
GGCGTCCGGCTGGACATGCGCCGCACGCTGCGCCTGGCCCGGCGGACCGGCGGGGAGCCGGTTCAGATCGCCCGGCGCGCGGTCCGCTCCCGGCCGCGGCGGCTGGTAGTGCTGTGCGACATCTCCGGCTCGATGGAGCCCTACGCCCGCGCGCTGCTGCAATTCATGTACGTCTCCTCGCGCACCGCCGCCTTGCGCGGGGTCCGCGACGCGACGCGGCCGCGGACCGAGGTGTTCACGTTCGCGACCCGGCTCACCCGGCTGACCCCGGCCTTGGCCGCCGCCACGCCGGAGACCATGCTGGCCCGCGCCGGCGAGGCCGCCGTTGACTGGGCGGGCGGGACGCGGATCGGGGCGGCCGTCCGCGACTTCATGGACCGCTACGGCGTCCGGGGCATGGCCCGCGGCTCGGTCATCTTGATTATCTCCGACGGCTGGGAGACCGGGGACCCGGCGCTGCTCGGCGCGCAGATGGCCCGGCTGCACCGGGTGGCCTACCGCGTCGTGTGGGCTAACCCGCGCACCCAGTCCGAACGGTACCGGCCGGAGGTCGGCGGCATGGCGGCGGCGTGGCCGTACTGCGACGCGGTGGTCAGCGCGCACAACTTCGACGCCCTCGATGACCTGCTCGTCGCGCTGAGCGCCCCGTCCTCCCGAGGGCGGCCGACGGTCCCGTTGCCGGTCCAGTCGCCCGAGGCCGCGGCCGGCCTCGCGGAAGGCGACCATGAGCCGGGTCCCTCAGCGCCCGCGTCCGTCTCGGCGATCCCGAAGATGACCCTGCCGATCACCCAGCGCTGGAGTCCCTGGCGCCCCTGACCTGCCGCCCGTCACCCATTAACGTTAGCGATCGACGATAATCGAGCGGCGATGTTAATTCGCCGATGGCTACGACGAGGAAATCCGCCGCGACTCGAAAACTATCGACAGTAAACCCCCACTCCCTTGACGGGCGGTTCACCTCGGTGGACACTACTCGCGGCCTTATCGGGATTTGAGGGGATCGCGGTGGCTAGTGTTTTTGTTCCTGGATTCCGGCCGTCCGCGAACGGCCTGCACTTCTCCAACGCGTGGCCATCGGTTCCGAACTGGACGCTGCCGTTGCCCGGCGGCGGTTCCATCCCGATCGGGAACGCCAGCAATGGCCTGTGCGGCGGCATGACATACACCGTGCGCGATCTTTACCAGGCGCATCAGCCGCCGCCACCGGACCGGACGGCGCCGGCGTCTGGGCCGCTGTTCACGTACGTCTCGCACCGACTGCTCGACAGCTGGAGCCTGCCCGGCGGCGTGCTGCGTTACCTGGAGCTGATGAACCCGCTACTGCCCGACCATGAGGTGCTCATCGAGCCGCTCGGGCGCAGCCGCGCCTGGACCATGATCCGCAAGGAGTGGCCGGACATCAAGCGCGACCTCGACGCGCGCACGCTGTCCCCGGTCTCCCTGGTCAAGGCCAGGTCGGCCAACCCCGCCGACCTGGGGAAGAACCACCAGGTCCTCGCCTACGGGTACGACCTCAACGGCACCGCGCTCACCATTCACCTGTACGACCCCAACCACGCCGACGACGACTCCATGGCGATGAGCCTGGACATCGGCCACCCGGACCAGGCGACGCCCGTGCACTACTCCGACGGCGGCACCGTCTACTGCTTCTTCCGCAGCCACTACAGTCCCCGAAGCCCCGCCGCCATCCCGTGCCCATAGCCGCCCTTACGCCGCGCTGATGACCACAGTGTGGTAGCCGCTGGCCCCGTTCGGTTCCGGCTTGGCCAGCACGGCGGTTTGCGTGTACCCGGTCTTGTCGGTCGCCCGCACCTGGAACGTGTGCCGCCCCGGCGTCGCCTTCCACGGGTAGTACCACTGCCGCCACGTGTCGATCGTGTCCTGCGTGGCCAGCTTCGCTGGCCGCCACGTGCCGTCGACGCGCACTTCGACCGCTTCGACGCCCCGGTGCTGCGCCCACGCGACCCCGGCGATCGGGACCGTGGTGCCAGCGCGCACCGTGGCACCGTACTTCGGCGTGTCGATCCGGGACTCGGTCTTGATCGGCGCCTGCTGCGACCAGCCACGCTGCGTCCAGTACGCGGTGAACGCGCCGAACGTGGTGACCTCCATGTCCACGACCCACTTGCACGCCGACACGTAGCCGTACAGCCCGGGGACCACGACCCGGACCGGGAAGCCGTGCGCGGGCGGCAGCGGCACCCCGTTCATGCCGATCGCGAGCATGGACGCCCTCCCGTCCATGACCGGGTCCACCGCGGCGCCGATGTTCATTCCGTTGACGTCGCGCATCACGATCTGCTGGGCGCCCTTCCGGACGCCCGCCCTCTTCAGCAGCGGCGCCAGCATCGTCCCCTGCCAGCGGGCATTCCCCACGTAGATCCCGCCGACCGTGTCCGACACGCAGGTCAGCGTGATGTCATGGTCCTCCATCGGCAACTTCATCAAGTCGCTGAAGTTCAGCGTCATCGGGTGATCGACCATGCCGTGGATCCGCAACTGCCACGACGCCGGCGATACCTGCGGGACGACCAGGGCCGTGTCCACCCGGTAGAACTTGTCGTTCGGCGTGTAGAACGGTGACAGCCCCGGGATATCGGTGATCGACGCGCCCGCCGGGAGCGGCGGTGCCTTGACCGGCTCGATCTTGACCGCGGAGGTGTTCACCGAGAACCGCTTGTCCTGCAGGTACTGTCCGCCGAACCCGGCCCCGGCGGCGGCCGCCGCGGTCAGGCTGCCCGCGACCAGGAACCTGCGCCGGTTGACGGGGCGGGGCGCGGGGGGCCGCTCCTCAGTCGCCGGCAGGTCGGTTCGCATCATGCGGCCCACCCGGCCCCGGCCACCGAGTGGCGTGGCCCGTAGTGCGCCGCCGCGCCGAAGCGGTGCCGTCGGCTCGCCCAGCGAGCCAGCACCGCGATGGCGATGATCCCGACGATCCCGCCGATCATCGACGGGATCACGTCGGTGACCCGGCTCTCCGGCCGCGTGTAGGCGACGAACGCCCCGAACGCCCCGAACAGCCCGATCCCCAAGACCCCGACCGAGATATGCCGCCAGGCGATCATCCCGATGAACACCGCGAGCAGCGCGATCGTCACGTACATGCCCAGCAGCAGCATGTTCTTGTCGTTCTCGCCGAATTTCGCCACCGCGAAGTTCTTCAGGGCTGGCGGCGTCCGGTCGATGAACGCCCCGCCGACGGCGATGATCGGGGATGCCTGCGGACGGACGTACGCGGCGGCGAGGTTCGCCACCCCGATCGCGAGCGCCGCGGCGAGGAACCCGGCGACCCCGCCGGCCAGCAAGCCCCGGCTGCGCCGCCCGCCCGCCCCGTCGCCCGCCATGCGGTCGAGGCCGTCGTACCAGCCCTGGCCGGTCGGCAGCGCGTCCGTGAGAGTCGGGTAATCAACCGGGTCGGATTCGGGCACCGCCGGGAAGGCGCTGGACGCTCGGGCCTGCGACCCGAGGCCGGCGAACCCGCCGGTGCGGCGAACCTGCCCGCGCGGGGCCGGGTTCGTCCAGTAGTCGAACTCATCCTGGTAGTCCCGGCTGGCGCGCCGGTTGTCCGGGAAGCCGTCGAAGCTGTCCTGGTATCGCATACTCCCATTGACGGACGCCAGGGCCGCTCCCGCTCACCCAATGCACTCTCGGTAAGCAGGCGGTAAGACCTGACTGCCCTCAGATGAGGACGCGAACGCCGGCGCCCCGTCCGTCCCGATCGTGATGATGGGACGCGGGTGCCCCGAAGAGGAGCCGCCGAGGGCCCCAGCGGTTTCCTGAGGCTCTCCCGGCGAGCCTGAATCTACGACCAGCACCGGCGAGAGCAGGGGGTCTGGGGGATTGGCGGGTATCCCCCAGGAAAAACGCCGCGCCAGCGCGAAGGCGCCGACGACGGCGGCGCCGCCGGCGTAGCCCACGAACTGCGCGTGCGGGAGGAGCAGGGTCGCGGTCAGGTGCCGGTTGTCGGCCAGGTACCCGCCGGCCGCGAGCGCCAGCCACTCCGGCCGGCCGTCCAGCGCGACCAGCATCACCAGGAGCAAGGCGTACCACTGGAACTCCGGCGTGCAGATGACCAGCGCGGCGGCGGTCATGAGCACCCCGCCGCGCCACGGCTGGTCCGGGTCGCCGAACTTCAAGATCGCCAGCGCGATCGCCGCGAGCAGGGCGCCCGCGACGACGATGGCCAGCTTGCCCGGCGCCACCACGCTGATGATGGCGAAGCCGGTCCCGGAGGAGTAGCCCTGCTCGTTGAGGTAGCCGGGGAAGAAGCCGATGACCCGGCTGCCGACGGTCATCAGGTGCGGCATGTAGACCACCACGATCGCCGCCCCGGCGGCCACGGCGATGTGCTGCCAGGCGCGGCGCACGACGCCGGGCACCACCAGGACCGGGGTCATCTTGGTGGCGATGGCCAGCCCGAGCAGCGCGCCGCCGAGCATTGCCTTGCCCTCGGTCCTGGCGCGGGCCAGCACGAGCAGCGAGACGGCCGTGAGCAGCACCGCCAGCGAGTCGACGTGCGCGTTGTTCCCGGCCTCCAGCAAGACCGTCGGGCACCACGCCCACAGCGCCGTCAGGCGGACGTCACGGCCGAGCCGGCGCAGCCCGAACAGCAAGACGAGCGTGGTGAGCGTCGCGCAGGCGGCACCCGCCGCCTGGATTGGCAGCGAGCTGTCATCGGCCGGCGCGGCCGCCTGCACCGCGAGGAAGTAGCCTTCCGCGACCGGAGGGTAGATGGTCGGGACGCCGACCCGCCCGATCCGCGAGCACCCGGCGACTCGGCTGAACGGCGCGCCCTGCTTGCTCACCAGGGCATGCGGGCACAGGTGGAGGCGGTCCGCCGGGACCGGGGGCCAGAGGAAGTCATTGCGCAGCTGGGCGACCCCGGCGGCGGCCGGCGGGTACAGGTACGGGTCGATCCCGGCCGCCTGCACCCGCCCGTCCCAGATGTAGCGGTAGGAGTCCGTGCTGTCGGCCGGGGGCGCGGAGATGGCCGCGACCTGCAGCGCGATCCCGCCCGCGATGATGAGGCCAACGGCGAGCCTGACCGTGACCGCGCGCAACTGCCACGCGGCGGCGGCGAAGGCCGCCCACGCGGTGGCGATGAGCGGGACCCGCGCGACGTGCAACGGGTTGAGGCCCGGGTGGACGAGGACCAGGGTCGCGCCGCCGAGCTGGCCCAGGCAGCCGAGCTGCGCCGCGAGCCGCGCGAGCGGCCGGCGGTCGGCGGAGTCCGGCGCCCAGAAGTCAGCGAACCGGCTAGACGGGCCGTCTCCGGAGACAAGGGCGGGCGTAGTCTCGGTCCCGCTCACGGTCGAGGTCGTG
>JAICUO010000918.1 GCA_025935815.1 Streptosporangiaceae bacterium | reverse complement strand
GCGCAGCAGGTACCCCATCGCCTCGGCGGCGGCGGGGCTGCACATCAGCTCCGGGCGCACCTCGTCGAAATACGCGGTCAGCTCCGCGGCCGTGGACGGCGCCAGCCCGGCCGGGATGCCGATCAGCTCGGCGGCCGCGATCTGCTCGCGCACGTACCGGTCTTCATCGTCGCCGCTGATCGAGCCGTACCGGCGGGCGCAGGCGAGCTGGGAGTCGACCAGCGCGTTGTGCACCCACAACAGCAGCGCCGGGTCCTGGGCCGCGTACGGCTTGCCGGTCGCCGGGTCGGTGCCGCGGACGAAGTCGTGGATCTTGCGGACGCGGGCCGCGGCGGCCCGGGCCGCCGCCCGGTCACCGAAGCTGATCGTCACCTCATACGCCGACGTCGATGCCAGGCGGCCACCGGGATCGGCCCGCCACTGGCTGTGCTGGTCGACCCCGGCCATCGCCAGCGGGTGCAGGGCCTGCAGCAGCAGCGCCCGCAGCCCCACCACGGGCATCGTCAGGGCGCCCGCGAGCCGCCAGGTCACGCTGCCCGGCCCGAAGAAGCCGTCATCGGCCGGCGATTCCGGCACGCTGCCGGCGAACGCCGCCGCCGCGCGCTCCAGCAAGCTGACCCCGGAATCCTCGCCCGTGCTCACCGACATGCCTCCAGGCTACGTCAGGACCCCATCCCGTCCAGCGGGCGGGTTTCGCGGACGGGCCGCAGCCAGCGGTGCTCAGGCGGCCAGCTTGGTGACCTGCCACTGGCCGGCCGGGCCCAGGTGCAGCGTCGCGGTGTAGGCGACGACGCGGACCGGCGCGGTCGCCTGCCAGGGGCCGCTGCGCGGCTGGCGCGCGACCGCCTTTGCCCAGATCGTCACCCGGGCGCTGACCACGGCGGACGCGCCGGCCACGCGGACCAGGCCGAAGTCCACCTTGGCGACTCCCGATCCCAGGTTGATGACGTTAGGGTCTGCGTCTTGCGCGAGGGCGCGGGCGAGCGCCTGCTCCTCGGCCGCCGCCTGGGGCGGGGCGAAGTACCGGGTGATCGCCGCCTTGCCCGCCGCCAGCAGGTCCGAGCGCATCGACGCGGAGAACCCGGGCACCTGGTGCCGGGTTTGCAGCGCCGCCAGGATGCCCACCTGCCAGGCCGCCGGCGGCGACCCGAAGGACGCGGCCGCCTGCATCGCAGAGCTGAACGTCGCCTTGACCGTGGGAATGGCCGCCGCCGGGGTCGCCGGGGCCGGGGGGGCCGCCAGGGCCTGGCTGGTGGCCGCGCTACCGGGCGGGCCCTGGCCGCTCGGCTGAAGGCTGCACGCCGCGCCCGCGGTCAGGGTCACGCCGGCGACAATGACCGCGGTGGCAACGCGGGTCATGAATATGCGCATGTCAGGCACCTCTCGCCCGCGTCCTGGCGCTGATCCTAGAGAGTCCTCGACGCGCGCGTGGCCTATTCGTGATGTTTACGGATGGCAATGTGCTGGCATCTCGCTGTCGTGCCCTAAAAGGACGGATTTGGTCGCGGGGGCGCGACGGGGAAGGGCTCATGATGAGGACGCTGACCGGGGTTCTGCTGATCCTGTTCGCCGCGCTGGGCCTGGCCGGCTGCCACGCGCACGCGCGGCCCGCCGGGCCCGCGGGTGCCGCGCGCCCGGGAGCAGTGTCCCCGGCCGCAGTGTCCCCGGCCGCGCCGCCGGTCCCGTCGGCGCACCAGGCCGCGCACACGACCAGGCCCGGCAACGGCAGGCGGCAGTGGGTCACCTCCTGGGCGGCCAGCCCGCAGGCGGCGCCCGCGGGAGTGCCCGGGGTCGGCGCCTTCCGCGATCGGACCGTCCGCGACATCGTGTTCCTGTCCGCGGGCGGGGATGCCCTGCGCCTGGTGCTCACGAACGCCTACGGGACCACGCCGCTGCGGGTCGGCGAGGTGACCGTGGGCCTGGCGGGCGCCGGGGCCGGCGTGATGCCGGGCGGCATCCACCTTGTCAGGTTCGGCGGCCGCGCCGAAGTCCAGATCCCCGCGGGCGCGCAAGCCGTCAGCGACCCGCTGGCCATGCGGGTCCCGGCCCTGCGGGACCTGGCGGTCAGCATTTACCTGCCCGCCCGCGCCGCCAGGCCGACCATCCACCTGGACGCCCAGCAGCACACCTGGGTATCGGTCGTCGGCGACCACGCGGCCGCCACCAGCGCGGCCGCCTTCCCGTGGGCCAGCAGGTCCTGGTTCTACCTCACCGGGGTGATCGTGGTCCCGGCGCGCGCGTCGCGACCGGTTGTGGCCGTCGGCGACACGCTCCCCGACGGGCTCCGCTCATCCTTCGCCGCCAAGGCCCGCTGGCCCCTTGACCTCGCGCGGCGGGTGGCCGCCCGGGCCGGGCGGACGCTGTCGGTCGCCGACGAGGGGATCAGCGGGGACCACCT
>JAICUO010000293.1 GCA_025935815.1 Streptosporangiaceae bacterium | reverse complement strand
CAGCGCGGAGATCGGGGTCGTTCCGTCCCTGTATGAGGGTTTTTCGCTGCCCGCGGTGGAGCACATGGCCTCGGGGACCCCGCTGGTCGCCACGCGCGCGGGGGCGCTGCCCGAGGTGACCGGGGACGCGGCACTGCTGGTCGCGCCGGGAGATCCCGAAGAGCTGGCGGCGACCCTGCGACGGCTGCACGACTCGCCGGCCGAACGCTCCGCGTTCAGCGACCTGGCATTGCGCCGGGTCAGTGAGCGATTCGCGTGGCCGGCGGTGGCCGCCGCGACGGCGGCGATCTACCGGGATGCGATCGATCATGGCACCGGCCCGCGCAACCTTGCCCTCGCCAGGGGCACCGTCCCTCATAACGGAGCCACATGCTGACCGTCGACTTCAGCCGCTTCCCGATCACGCCCGGCGAGCGGCTGCTCGACCTTGGCTGCGGCGCCGGCCGCCATGCCTTCGAGGCCTACCGCCGGGGCGCCCGCGTGGTCGCCGCCGATCTCGACGCTGGCGAGCTGGCCGGGGTGAGCGGGATGCTCGGTGCCATGGCTCTGGAGGGTGAGGCCGGGCCGCCCGCGTCGGCGGCGGCGCTGCGGACGGACGGTACCCGGCTGCCGTTCGCCACCGGGTCGTTTGACAAGGTCATCGCGGCCGAGACCCTGGAGCACGTCCCCGATGACCAGCGCATGATGGACGAGGTCGCCCGGGTCCTGCGCCCGGGCGGCCTGGCCGCCGTCACCGTGCCGGCCTGGCTGCCGGAGCGCGTCTGCTGGGCGCTGTCGCGGGAGTACCACGAGGTCCCCGGCGGGCATGTGCGGATCTACACCCGCGCCGAACTGGCCGGGAAGCTGGCGCGCGCGGGCCTGGTCGTCACCGGCGGGCATCACGCGCACGGGCTGCACGCCCCGTACTGGTGGCTGAAGTGCGCCGTTGGCGTCGGCAACGACGCGCACCCGGCCGTGCGCGGCTACCACAAGATGCTCGTCTGGGACATCATGCGCGGGCCGGCGCTCACCCGGTACACCGAGGCGGCGCTGAATCCCCTCATCGGCAAGAGCATGGTCCTGTACGCCACCAAGGACCCCAAGTGAGCGAGGCCACCCCGGAGGGCGCCGGCCAAGGGGGGCTGAGCCCGGTCCCGGCCGCGATGCGGGAGACCGCGTCGGCGATCGCGGCGGCGCAGTTGCCCGGCGGCGCGATCCCCTGGCCTGACGGGCACGTGGACCCCTGGGACCACGTCGAGTGCGCGATGGCGCTGTCGGCTTGCGGCCTGACCCAGCAGGCGCGGCTCGCCTACCAGTGGCTGCGCGAGACTCAGCGAGCCGACGGCTCCTGGCCCCGCTCCTTCGGCGCCGCTCCCGTCCCGCCGGGTAACCAGCCTGCCGCCGGGGCCGCCAGCCAGCTGGTTGCCACCGACCAGGCGGCTGAGTCCCACCATGCCGCCTACATCGCGGTTGGCGTGTGGCACGAGCTGCTGGTGACCGGCGACCTGGGGTTCGCCATGTCGATGTGGCCGGTCGTGCGACGGGCGATTGACTGGGTGGTGGAGCTGCAGGCGCCCCGCGGCGAGATCGCCTGGGAGCGCGACGCCGCGGGCGCGGCCGGCGGGTTCGCGCTGCTGTCCGGGTGCGCCAGCAGCTTGCAGGGGTTGCGCTGCGCGATCGCCCTGGCCGAGGTGGCGGGCCAGCCTCAGCCGGACTGGGAGCTGGCCGCCGACCAGCTGGCCCACGTGGTCGCGTGCCACCCGGAGGCGTTCGCGGACAAGAGCCGGTGGGCGATGGACTGGTACTACCCGGTCCTCGGAGGTGCCCTGCGGGGTGCGGCGGCCGCCGAGCACCTGGCCGCCAGCTGGGACACGTTCGTCGTGCGGGGCCTCGGCGTCCGCTGCGTCAGCGACCAGCCCTGGGTCACGGTCGCAGAGACCTGCGAGCTGGTCTTGTCACTGGAGGCGTGCGGCCGGCGGGCCGACGCGCTGGAATTGCTCCAATCAGTGCAGTCCCAGCGCCATTGCGATGGGTCGTACTGGACGGGCTGGCAGTTCGTTAACGGGAAGCACTTCCCGAATGAGCGAAGCTCGTGGACCGCGGCCGCGGTGATCCTCGCGACGGACGCGCTGCACGGCTTCAGCCGCGGCGCGGGCATCTTCCGCGACGTCCCGAGCGCGGGCAGTGCCATCAACAACAGCGCCATCAACAACAGCGCCATCAACAGCAGGGCCGTCACCGACAGGGCCGTCACCGACAGGGCCGCCGCCAGCGGTGCCGCCATCAGAAGCAATGGGGGCACCCGGGACGCGTTCGCCCACGGCGCCGATATCGCCGATGACGAATGGTTCGCGGCCGGCCCTTACCCCGCAGCCGACCCGGCCGCCTGCGGCTGCTTTCCCGCGCCCGCCTCCCGTTCCCGGTAACGTGCACGCGCTTGACCGCTCGTTGGCGGTCAGCCGATACCGGGGGCGGTGCGCTCTAGCACGCGCAGGGAGCCGGCCTGGCGGACCTCGGTGAAGGCGCCGGAGGCGAGGGCCCGCTGGTAGACGCGGAACGGGGCCTGGCCTCCGTCGGCCGGGTCGGGGAAGACGTCGTGGATGGCGAGCGCGCCGCCGGGGGCGACCCAGGGCGCCCAGCCCTCGTAATCGCGCTGCGCGGCGGCATGGGTGTGCCCGCCGTCGATGAACAGCATGCCCAGCGGCGTCCGCCACAGGCGGGCCACGGTCGCCGACCGGCCGACGATCGCGATCACGTCGTCCTCCAGGCCAGCGGACACGAGCGTCGCCCGCAAGCGGGGCAGGGTGTCGATGCGCCCGGCGGCCGCGTCGACCAGGCCGGGATCGTGATACTCCCAGCCCGGCTGGTGCTCCTCGGATCCGCGATGGTGGTCCACGGTGATGACCTGCTGCCCCGCGCCGCGCGCCCCGGCGGCCAGGTAGATCGCCGATTTCCCGCAGTAGCTGCCCACCTCAAGCACCGGGCCGACGCTGGCGTAGGCGGCCGCCGTCTCGCACAGCGCCAGTCCTTCCGGGCCCGGCATGAAACCCGTGGCAGCCTCGGCCGCCCGCATAAGCTCCGCATCCACCCAGGCACGATATAGCCTGCCGGGTGGCGGCGAGCACTGCCGCGGCGCTGACGACCAGGCCGGGCCCGGATACACTGGTCAGCCCGCCGTAGCCTCCTACTACAAGGAGGGCAATGATGCACGCGGAGCACCGCCAGGCGTTGCGGATGAGAGCTGGGGCTGGTGAGTGATCAGGCCGGGCTGGCCGCGGTGCTGCGGCGGGTGGCGCAACTGCTGGCCGACGACGACGTGGATACCAGCTGGAGCTCTTATGAAGCCGATGAGCTGCGAGATGAGGTCCAGCGAAACCGGCAGGCCTCGCGAATCGCCTCAGGCGCACCGCGCCCGGGTGACGCGGGCGAAGTTGGCGATGATCGCGGCGCCGTGCGGGACCGTGAGGATCGATTCCGGATGGAATTGCAGGCCAGCAACGGGGTGCACTGCGTGGCGCAGGCCCATCACCAGGCCGTCGGCGGCCAGGCGGGCGGTCACGAGCAAGTCCGGGGGCAGGGAGTGCTCGTCCACCACCAGCGAGTGATACCGCGCGGCGGCGAAGTCCGGCGGCAGGCCAGCGAGGACGCCGCTGCCGTCGTGGCTGACCGGGGAGGCATAGCCATGCGCCGGGGACGCGGCGCGAACGATCCGGGCGCCGTAGGCCGCGGCGATCGCCTGGTGGCCGAGGCAGACGCCCAGCAACGGGGTGGACGGACCGCACTCCCGGACGACATCGACGCTGATCCCCGCCTCGGCCGGAGCGCAGGGACCGGGCGAGATGACGATTCCCGCCGGGCGCTGGGCGGCGATGTCCGCCGCGGCGACCTCGTCGTTGCGGACGACCTCGACGGCGCAGCCGGTGCCGAGCAGCAGGTGGGCCAGGTTATACGTGAATGAATCGTAGTTATCGACCAGTACTATCAATGGTCGACTGGGCATGGGAGTGATGGGGGCAGCGGAGGAGGAAGGGGCGGGGGCGACTGCGGCGCGGCCGGGGACTGAGGCTAGGGAAGCGGGGGCGGGGGCGCGGGCGGAGATGCCGCCGGTGCGGTTGCTGGGGTCGGCGGGGACGGTGCTCGTCGGGCGGCTGGCCATCGCCTCGCGGAGCTGGAGGGTGACCGGGCCTACCTCCCAGGAGGCGCCGGGGGCATCGCGGGGGGGCTGCTCACCTGGCGCCGCAGCCAGCGGCAGCTCCGCGGCGGCCGGGCCGGACAGGCTACGGGCCGGGATCACGTAGTAGACCGAGTTGGTGACGAAGACCTCGGAGGCGTCGGCCAGCTGCGCCACGCTGAGCGGGGCTTCCTTGGCGGGGATGCCCTGCTCGGCGGCCAGCCGCAGGATCGCCGCGCGGGTGACGCCGGGCAGCAGCCGGCCATCCAGCGGCGGCGTGTGCAGGACACCGCCGATGACCGCGAAGACGTTGGAGCGGTCGGTCTCCAGCACGTCGCCGTTGGCGTCCACGAGCAGCAGGTGCTCGTCGGCGGCGGTGCCCGCCTGCGAAGACAGCCACGACAGGAGGCGACGGTCGCGCCACTTGAGCGGGCCGATCCCGTGGGGGACGACCACGGGCCGCAGGGTCACCGCCGGCGCCGCCGGGGCGGTCGGCACGACCTCGACCGTGACCTGAAGGGGGCCGCCGACCGGCCGGACCGACACGCGCAGCCGGCCGGATGGCCGCGAGGCCAGGCAGTCGGCCAGCTGGCCGCGTGACCCCGCGGGCAGCCGCTTTCCGTACAGCCCGATCGTGCTGGCCTCCAGCCGCGCCAGGTGCGCGGGCAGGTCGGCGACCCGGCCGTCGCAAACGAGCATTGAGGTGAACACGCCAGCGGCCGGCCGGGGCCGCAACGCCGCGAGCACGGCCGGGAGGCCGGCCGGCTCCGCGCGGATCGCGGTGCCAAGGGCGGCTACCAGGGGGCCGGCCTTGACCAGGCACTCACGGAACTCGGCGTCCGGGTCAGAGCGGGCGGTGATGCCGCCGCCGGCGCCGAGCCACACCCTGCCTCCGTCAAGCACGGTGCCTCCGTCAAGCACGGTGCCGTCTTCGGTTCCGGAGGCGCGGTGGAATTCGAAGGTGCGGATGGCGACGTTCAGTTCCAGGCCGGCGACGGGGCTGCGGTAGCCGATCGCCCCGGTGTAGGCCTCGCGCGGCACCGCTTCCAGCTCGCTGATTATCTCCAGGGCACGGACCTTGGGGGCACCGGTGACGGAGCCCGGCGGGAACGTGGCGGCGATCAGCTCCGCATCGCCGGCCCCGGGCGCCAGTCGCCCGGTCACGTCGGAGACCAGGTGCCATACGCCGGGGTGGGCCTCGGCACGCAGCAGGGCCGGGACCTCGATGCTGCCCGGAACGCTGACCCGGGAGAGGTCATTGCGCATCAGGTCGACGATCATCACGTTCTCGGCGCCGTCCTTGGCCGAGCGGGTGAGCTCCTCGCGGGACGCCCAGGCGGCGGCGGCGCCGGGCGGGCGAACGCGGGTGCCCTTGATCGGGGAGGACAGCACGCGGTCCCCGGTGCGCCGCACGAACAGCTCGGGCGACATGCTCGCCACCGCTCCCCCGTCCGGGAGCCGCAGGAACGCGGCGTACCGGGGGTCCAGCCGGGTCGCGGCGGCGCAGAACGCGTCCAGGGGATCCCCGGAAAACGCGGCCTCCAGCCGCAGGCAGATGTTGGCCTGGAAGATGTCACCGGCCCTGATGTAATCCACCGTCTTGCGGACGGCCTCGCGGTGCCCGGCCGCCGCCGGGACCAGCCCGAACGGTCCGCACGAGAAGCCCCGCGCACGATCTTCCCCGGAACGGGCCCGGCTGACTACCTCGTCGAATCGCGCCTCGATGATCGCGGCCCGGCCCGGATCGGCCAGCGCCTCGAAGAACCACCGGCCGCTGGCCCGGTCCCGGCGCAGCACGTGATCGTAATAGCCCCACCAGGCGTCGGGCAGCCGCCGGGGGCCGCCGGGCGCGGACGGCACCGGCAGGAACCGGACGGACGCGCCGTACCCGAGGTAGCCGATCCACCCGCCCCCGAAGCAGGCCGCGGGGGGCGGGGGAACGCGGCGGGGACCACAGGCTCGTTGCTGTGCCGGGGAAGGCGGTGCCGGGGAAGGCGGTGCCGGGGAAGGCGGTGCCGGGGAAGGCGGTGCCGGGGAAGGCGGTGCCGGGGAAGGCGGTGCCGAGGAAGGCGGTTCTTCGGCGGTGAAGGCGACCGGGTCGCAGGTCACGCGCACCGGGTTCGCGGCGATGATGTCGCTGCCGCCCGCCCACGCGCCCAGCAGCGCCACGGGGTGGGCGTCGCCGCGCAGCAGGCGCAGCACGTCCACCGCGCTCAGGTTCCACCTCAGCGGACGGGAGAGTATGGACAGCTCTTCATGCATGAGAACAACAGGTAACCCGACGCCCGGCAGTTGCGTCAATGCAGCGTGACGCCATAAATAGGGTATTCACCCCATGCGCGGGCGACAACGCGGCGGCGATGATCTGTGGCATGCAACAAACAACGAGGTCGGCCGCTGAGGCGGCTGACCCGGCGCGGCACCACCCGCTCCCGGCCGCGCCGGGCGGCTCAGTCGCCGATCAGGCCGTGGTTGGCGGCGAACAAGCTGGCTAGCGCCCGGTTCGCGGTTCCCGTCTTGGCGTAGATGTGCTCGACGTGGTGCCCGGCGGTCTTGCGGGAGATGACCAGCCGCTCGGCGATCTCCTGGTTGGACAGGCCCTGGGCCAGCAGCCGCAGCACCTCGACCTCGCGGCGGGTCAGCCCGGCGGGCATCGCCTGGCGCCGGGTCGCCCGGTGACCGGCGGCGACCAGGACGGCGGCGACGGCATCGCCGTCCAGCCGCCCGGCGCGCACCTCGCCCTGGGCGTGCGAGGCCGCCTCCTCGGGGGTGCCTGCGGGCCGGTGCGGGCGCGGCTCGGTCCGGGAGCGGTAGAAGTCGGCGGCGGCGATCACGCGGCCCTCGGGCGTTAGCGCGTTGCCGGAAATCCCGCGCGGGTAGCCCGAGCCGTCGAGGCGCTCGTGGTGCTGGATGGCGATCGTCGCGAGGGGGGCCAGGGCCGGGGAGTAGGCCAGCATGCGTTCGGTGAGGTAGGGATGCAGCCGGACCCGCTCGGTCTCGCTGGCGCTGAGCGGCGCCTGCTTGTCCCAGATCGTGTTGGGGACGCCGAGCCGCCCCAGGTCGTGGACCAGCCCCGCCCGACGGATCAGCGTGGCGGCCGCCTCGCCGAGCCCCATGTTCCGGGCGGCCTGGCCGGCGAGGTCGGCAACGCCGCGGGAGTGGCCAATGGTGTAGGGGGACTTCACGTCGGTGAAGTCGGCGATCGCGGCGAGGGCGGCGTCGAGCTCGGGCCCGCGCAGGGCCAGCGGCGCCGTCGCCGCCTGGGTCGCCGGCTCGGCGGCGATGACGGCTTCCCAGGTGCTGGTCTGGTCCAGGTCGGCGAACAGTTCCTCCGCCGCGCCGGCGAAGGCGTCGACCACCGCCGGGTCGAACTGCGTCCCGCTGCGCTCCCGGGCGACGGCGACCGCCGCGCCGGTCCCGCCGGCCCGGTGGAAGACCTCAACCACGTCGGCGAGGTTGATCAGCCGGGAGGCGAGCAGGATCTGCTCGCCGCGAGCACCTTTCGGGGTGCCCCGGCCGTCCCAGCGCTCGAAGGTCTGCTCCACGGTGTCGCGGACGCGCTGGCCCAGGCCCAGCCGCTGGGCGAGGTCGTCGGCGGCGAGCCAGTGATTGTCCAGGATCTGGGCGGCGGCGTGGTGCCCGTCGGTGGCGAAGGCCGGCCCGAGCCGGACCCGCTCGGGCGCGGGGCGCCCGGCGCCCAGGTGGCGGAGCATGAACGCCGGCCCGGACAGGGGCGCGCGGAAGTCGACCCGGCGGAAGTCGGCCTTCAGCGCCAGGTCATCGCCGAACCACTTCGCCTGCTCATACGCGTCCACGTGGCAGCCGACCCACGCCAGCAGCGCGGCGTAGTAGACGGCGGCGCGGTCTTCCTCGGGGAGCCCCATGCGCTCGGCGAGCCGCACCGACAGCACGCACTGGCGCAGCACGTGCTCCATCGGCTGCCCCATGCCCAGATCGGTGGCCAGCGACAAGACGGCGAGGAGCTCGGCTAGGCGGACGTTCGAGCGGGCCGCGATGTACGTCATGACACCGTGATAACACGCGGTTGAGGGTTGCCAGCGCAAGCCGGGCGGCGGGCTTGGCGATCAACTCTTGATACGGAACCTCGCTGCGGCATATCTTCCCGAACGCGCGCCAGCCCTTCGGCGTGCCCAGCCCCCGGTGGAAGGGGCCGGCGTGCCGGGTGAACGCGGTGAGCAGCACGCGGCTGGCGCGCATCTCGGCGCCGAGGCCTTGCTCGATGGCCGTCGGATAGGCGTCGAGCGCTGCCCCGGTGGCCTGCGGCGATTCGGCCATGCTGGCCTTGGCCGCGATCTCGCCGGCCAGGGCCCCGGAGCGCAGCGCGAAGCTGATCCCCTCGCGGGTCCACGGCTCGAGCAAGCCCGCGGCGTCCCCGGCGACGATGACCCGCCCCGATCGCAAGGCGGAACCCGCCGAACGGCACCGGGTCAGGTGCCCGGAGTCCCGGATCACCGGGTCCCGGGCCAGGCCGAGGCGGTCGGTGAACTCGCGCAGGTAATCGCGGGTGGCGTCACCTTGCTTGGTGCCCGGCCCGGTACCGGGGCCGGCCCGGGACGCGATGACGCCGACGGTGAGGCGGTCGCCCTTGGGGAAGACCCACCCGTAGGACGCTGGGATCCTTCCCCAGTCCAGGAGGATGCGCCCGGCCCACTGCCGTTGCCTGGCCGCGGAGGCGGCGATCTCCAGCTCCAGGCCGAGGTCGACCTGCTCGAAGGTGACACCGACGTGCCGGCCGGTGACCCCGGAGGAGCCGTCGGCGCCGATGATCACGCCGGCGGTGACGGTGGTGCCGTCGGCGAGCCGCGCGTACGCGTGCCCGGGCTCCTGGCCGATCGCGCGGACGGTGGCCTTCTGGCGGACCCGCGCGCCGGCGGCCAGTGCCCGGTCCAGCAGCGCGGCGTCGAACTCCTCGCGCATGACCATGGCCAGCAGTGGCCGGGCGTCCGTGCGGGTGAATTCGCGGCCGCCGCGCAGCGTGAAGGTGGCGGTGGTGATCTCGTCACGGGCGGGCAGGCTGGGCAGGTCCTTCACGGCGGTCAGCGAGGCCCCGACCAGGCCGCCGCCGCAGGTCTTGTACCGGGGATGCTCGGCGCGTTCCACGATGAGCGTCCGCGCCCCGGCGCCGGCGGCCGCGTGCGCGGCCGACAGCCCGGCCGGGCCGCCCCCGATGACCGCGACATCCCACTCAGCCTGCGTCTGCACGCGAGCAAGGGTACCGGCCCTAGGGCCGGGTGAGCTGCCCGAGGAACAACGGTAGCCCGGAGTTGGTCTCCACGACCGCGAACAGGAACGGCCGGTCGGCGGTGAATACCACCCGTTTGGCCGGCGGGCGGATCATGGCCTTGCTCTGCAGCATGACGACGGAGGTGGCCGCGGCGGCCTCGGTGCCCTCCTCGTCGACGTCGATGAACGCCTTGTGCACGACCTCGCT
>JAICUO010000808.1 GCA_025935815.1 Streptosporangiaceae bacterium | reverse complement strand
GACCTTGAGGATGAACGCGGTCCGCGTGCTGACCGCCGCCTCGTAGTCACCCACCGTCGTCCGGTTGGTCGTGCCGACCTCGCGCAGCCGGGCGCCGGTGGACTCCAGCAGGTCGGGGAGCCGGAAGCGGTCGCCGATCTCGATGAGCTCGCCGCGGCTGATGATGATCTCATCCGGCAGGCCCGGCTCCCGGCCGCCCGCGAGTGCGGTGGCGGCCAGCGCGAGGGCGGCGGCGTTGTTGTTCACCACGCCGACGGCCTCCGCCAGCGGCACCGCGGCCCGCAACGCGGCCAGCGCGCCGGTGCCGCGCGGCCCGCGGGCGCCGGAGGGCAGGTCGAACTCAACGTCGCAGTTCCCGGCGGCCGCGGCGATCGCCTCGACGGCGGCGGGCGATAGCGGAGCGCGGCCGAGGTTGGTGTGCACGATGACGCCGGTGGCGTTGATGACCCGGGTAAGCGAGGCCGCGACCGGCGGGATCTCCCTGACGGCCTCGTCGGCGACGAGGTCCGGGTCGGCCGGGATGTCGCCGGCCCGCGCCCGTTCCTGCGCCCGCGTGATGGCCGCCTTGACCAGCGGGCGGCCGAGACGGCGCTCGGCGGAGACGATCCTGGGGTCGGCCAGCAGCACGTCGGTGCGCGGGACACGCCTTGTTCCCGGACCCGACGACCCGCTCGCGCTGGTGGCGTCGGCGGCCCGGGGGGGTCCTCCCCCGGGGGAGTCGCGGGGGGAATGGGGGGCCGCCCCCCCGGGAGATAGCTGCTGCTCCACGTCCGCGACCATACCCGGCCCGGACGCGGCGAGCACGGGTACCCCGCGGCGGGCGCGGCTGGCCCGCGGTTCCCTGGGGCCGGCGCACAATCGGCGCGGGGCGTTCTTGCGCGCCCCACCGTGGCCTGGGCCGCCCCCGGCGGGGGAAGATGGTGCTACCTGACCTGCGGCGGGTCAGGGCCTTGGCCGACGGCGCTTGTCGTCCCGGCCGGGCAGCGGGCCAGGTCACCGCGCTGGATGGCGGGCGTGACCAGGCCCGGCGGCGGGTTCCGCGAGAGGATGACAATGTCATATCAGGACGCGCTCGCGCGCGTGATCGACGAAGTGATAGCGCCCGGGGCGGCGGAAGTCGACCGGGCAGGCGAGTTCCCTGGCCGGCAGGTCGCCGAGCTCGGCGAGGCCGGGCTGCTGAAGCTCACGATCCCCGCTGAATTCGGTGGCGGCGGCGAGGGGCTGCGCGCGGCCGCCCACGTCACGCGCGAGCTCGGCGCGGTATGCGGATCCACCGCGATGATCGTGACCATGCACTACGCGGCGGTCGCCGCCCGGGTAGCCCGCGACATGAAGGAAGCCCTGGCCGAGCTGGCCAACGGGTCCCGGCTGGCTACGCTGGCGTTCTCGGAGGCGGGATCTCGCAGCCATTTCTGGGCGCCCTTGAGCACGGCCACGGCTGGCGAGGACGGCAGCGTCCGGCTGGACGCGGCCAAGAGCTGGGTGACCTCGGCCGGCGAGGCCGCGCTCTACGTCTGGTCGAGCCGGCCGCTGGCCGCCGAGGGGCCGATGACGTTGTGGCTGGTTCCCCGCGACGCTGACGGCCTGTCCGTCACGGGGACGTTCGACGGCCTGGGGCTGCGCGGCAACGCGTCCGCGCCCATGACGGCCCGCGAGGTCACCGTGCCCCGCGCCGCGATGATCGGCGCCGACGGCGCGGGACTGGACCTCGCGCTATCGGCTGTATTGCCGGTCTTCCTGCTGTGCACCGCGGCGATGAGCGCCGGCCTGATGCGACGGCTGGCGCAGGAGACCGCGGGCCACCTGCGGCGTACCCAGCTGCGGCACCTGGGCCGGTCGCTGGCGCAGCAGGAGCAGCCACGCGCCCAGCTGGCGCGGCTACAGATCGAGGCCGACCGGACGTGGGCGCTGGTCAGCGAGACGCTGGCCGCCGTCGAGGACGGCCGCGCTGACGCCCAGTTGCTGGTGCTTGAGGTCAAGGCAGCCGCCGGCGAGGCGGCGGCGGAGGCCGCCGACCTGGCCCTGCGGGCCTGCGGAGGGGCCGCGTTCCGCAAGGAATCGCCGGTCGAGCGGCTGTTCCGTGACTCCCGCGCCGCTCGCGTGATGGCCCCCACGACCGAGGCGCTGCACGACTTCATCGGTCGCGCGCTATGCGGCCTGCCGCTGCTCGGAGAGGTCACGGGAACCCCGGCCGGGGCCGCCTCGTGAGCGGGCCGGGGCTGCTGCTCGGGGCGGTCGCCTACGACCCCAAGGTGGTGACCATCTGGGACGGGTTCCGGGCCTGGCTGCGCGAGCAGGGGCTGGACTTCGACTACGTGCTGTACTCCAACTACGAGCGGCAGGCTGCCGACCTGGTCGGCGGCCGGATCGACCTGGCGTGGAACTCGCCGCTGGCCTGGGTGCGCGCGCGCCGCATGGCGGACGCGGCTGGCTTCTCGCTGACGCCGGTGACGATGCGCGACACCGACTGCGACCTGCGGTCGCTCGTGGTCGTCCGGCGGGACTCCCCCGTCACCAGCCTGGCCGGCCTGCGCGGGCGGGTCGTCGCGACCGGGGCGGTGGACTCCCCGCAGGCGACGCTGCTGCCGCTGCTGGCGCTGCGTGACGCGGGCCTCGTCCCGGGCGCCGACGTGGACGTGCGCCGGTTCGACGTCGGAGTGGGGCTGCACGGGGACCACGTCGGCGGGGAGCGCGACGCCGCACGGGCGCTACTGGCGGGCACCGTGGACGCCGCCTGCATGATCGACGGCAACCTGCTGCTGTTTACCCGCGAGGGGATCTTGACCCCGGACAGCGTTCACGTCGTGGGGAAGACTCCGCTGTATGACCACTGCACGATGACCGCGGGGCCCTCAGCGAGCCCGGCTCTGGTCGAGGATCTGCGCGGACTGCTGCTCGGGATGTCCTACGGTGACTCCCGGCTGCGGCCGCTACTCGACCTGGAGGGACTCAAGGAGTGGCGGGCACCACGGGTGTCCGGATACGCGCAGCTTGAGCGGGCGGTGGACGCGGCTAGCTTCTACGACGCCACGGGCGCCATCACTGCCAGCCAGTATCGACCTTGAGGAACGTCGACCTTGAGGAACTCGGCCTCGACGCTGGCGGGCACCTGCTGGTGCAACGAGGGCTGGCCGGCCTGGACGCCGGGGACCGGCTGACGGTCACCGGGCGGCACCCCGAGCTGGCGGTCCAGCTCGCCCCATGGTGCCGTGCGCAAGGACACCAGTTCCTCGGCCCCGCGCTT
>JAICUO010000978.1 GCA_025935815.1 Streptosporangiaceae bacterium | reverse complement strand
GAACCACGGCCAGCCCGTCCGGCCGTTCATGAAGGCGGCCCAGGCGCACCTGAACGTCAAGATCCCGGTCCTCAGCCCGATCCTGGCCGTGGACTACCTCTACATCTGCTCCGCTCGCGGCCCCGGCGACGACCGGCCCGCCGCCCGCGGGCCGGCGCGGCACGCTGGCATGCCGGCGGCATAAGGGTTTCCGATGCACCCGGGGGCCTCACCGCCCCCGCAGCTGGCGCGAGGCTAGCCGCGCGCCCGCGCAGAGGTCAGCGAGCTTGGCCCACACGATTTCCGGGTGGCCGACGCGGCCGCCCAGGCCGCAGTCGGTCCCGGCGATGACGTTCTCGGCGCCGACCGCCTCGGCATAGCGCAGGAGGCGCTGGGCGATGAGCTCGGGATGCTCAATGGTGTCGGTCGCGTGGCTGATGACCCCGGGCATCAGCGATGCCCCCTCGGGCAGCTTGACCTCCTGCCACAGTGCCCACTCGTGCTCGTGGCGCGGGTTGGCCGCCTCAATGGAGTAGCAGCCCGCGGGGACCGAGAGCACCAGGTCGATGATGTCCCGCAGCGGGATGTCGTCGCGGTGCGGCCCGTGCTGGCTGCCCCAGCAGACGTGCAGCCGCACCTGGTCGGCGGGGATGCCGGCCAGCGCATGGTTGAGGGCCTCGACCCGCAGGGCAGCGTACCTTCGGTACTCGGCGACGGTCATGTCGGGGACCATCTGCCAGCCGTCCGGCAGGTCGGGATCATCGACCTGGAGCAGGAACCCGGCATCGGTGATCGCCCGGTACTCCTCGTGCAGCACGCCGGCGATGGCCTCCAGGAAGGACTCATCGTCTGGGTAGTACTCGTTCTTCAGCCAGTGCTCCACGGTGCCCGGGGTGATCGCCGGCAGGAATGGCTCGACGTCGCGACCCTTGCTCGCGGCGCGCAGGTTGTCGATGTCGCCGCGCACGGCGGCGTGGCCGGGGGAGCTGAGCGGGCCGGTGCAGACGTAGTTGCTCCCCGACAGCGAGTGGGCGGCGTCCTGCTGTGCCGTCGCGGCCGGGCGCCCCCCGAACCCGCCCAGGCCCGCCGCGTAAAAGCCGGGAAAGTCCCGGCGGTCCCGGCCGGTCACCCCCGCGTTCGCCGGGCGGTCCTGGCCCGGCCGGACGGGAGCGTTCTCGAACCCGGCCATCCGGTCGCGGATATAGCCGATGAACAGCCCGCGCTTGGAGATCTCGCCGTCGTTGACCACGTCGACGCCTGCGGCCACCTGCTGGCCCACTACCTGGCGGACGCCGTCGGGCAGGGCCGCCGCGAAGGCATCCTGCTCCTGCGGGTAGGCGTCGAAGAGCCGCTGGACGTTCTCTGGCCGCGGCAGCGCCCCCGCGTGGGAAACCAGTATCCGCTCCGTGCTGCGCCACATGGTGATGGAACTCCCGCCCTCATCGCTGACCGGCTCCCGATGCCCCGGTATGACGATACCGGCGGCTGGTCAGGCGGGCGGCGGGCCGGCCGCGTTGTCCGGGATCCACAGCCGCACGGTGGTCCCGGCGCCCGGCGCGGACCGCAGCCGGGCGTAGCCGCCGTGCGCGACGGCGATCGCCTGCGCGATGGACAGCCCCAGGCCGCTGCCGGGGCCATCGCCGTTCGGCTCCCCGCCGCGCGCGCCTCGGTAAAAGCGGTCGAACGCCCGCGCGGCCTCCTGCTCGGACATGCCCGGGCCGTCGTCGGTGACTTCCAGCACCGCGCCGCCACCGTGGCCGTACACCCGGACGGTGGCGGGCGTGGCCGCGGGCGTGTGCG
>JAICUO010000627.1 GCA_025935815.1 Streptosporangiaceae bacterium | reverse complement strand
CGATCGAGGACAACCACATCTACGACATCGCGCTCAAGCGGGAGTTCTACGGGTACGAGATCGCGGGCATCAAGCTGCACGCCGCGATCGACGTCGAGATCCGCCACAACCGCATCCACGATTGCACGCTGGGTACCTGGCTCGACTGGCAGGCGCAGGGCACGCGCGTCTCCCGCAACCTCTACTACCGCAACCGCCGGGACCTGTTCGTCGAGGTCAGCCACGGCCCCTACCTCGTCGAGCACAACGTGCTCGCCTCGGGCGCCTCGCTCGAGTCGTTCAGCCAGGGCGGCGCCTTCGTGCACAACCTCATCGGGGGCACCGTGCGCCTGGAGCCCGTCATGGACCGGGCGACGCCTTACCACCGGCCGCACAGCACGCAGGTGGCCGGCTACGCGGTGATCTACGGCGGTGACGACCGTTACATCGGCAACGTCTTCCTGGGCGGCGATGTCGCTGCGGTATATCGGGCCACGGCCAGCGGCAACCCGCCAGCGGGCTACGGCACCGCCGGTTATGGCGGCCGCCCGGGGACCTTCGATGAGTACCTCGCCCGCGTCGCCGCGCAGCCCCGCGGCGACGTGCAGCGCTTCCTCGACGTAAAGCAGCCCGCATACCTGCGCGATAACGTCTACGCGCCCGGTGCGGACGCCCTCACCGACGAGGACTCGGCGCTGACGCTCACTGAGCACGTGTCGTTCGAGGTGATCGACGAAGGGGACCACGTCTATCTTGAGGTGCGGCTGCCAGAGGCCTTCGGCCGCGTTCGCCTGGGCATCGTAACCGGTGCCGACCTGCCGCGCGTGCGCTTCGCCGACGCCGACTTCGAGGAGCGGGACGGCAGCCCAGTCGTCGTCGACGTCGACCTTCTCGGCGAATGCAAGGAACCCGGCCGCGACTACCCCGCCGGACCGATCGCGAGCCTAGGCCCCGGCCCGTCGCGCGTACGCGTGTGGTGAGCCGCTGGCGGCTCTGGCCGCCTCCGCGCCCGGAGGATAAAACAGCGGTCGCCAGGTAGTACTACAGCGTCCCGCCTGAACGCGGTCAGTTCGCGAACCTGGAGGCTCCATATGCGCATCGGCGCGCTTGTCCTGGTCATCTGGCTGGTTATCGGCGCGATAGCCGCCGGGCAACGCCACTACTACAGCTCGGGCTCGCAGAACTGCGCCGGAGCCGGCACGACGCTGGTGACGATCCTGGCCGGACCGCTCAACTATGTCGGTGTGAACCCGAAGGTGTCCTGCCACTTGCCGCAGCCCTCCAAGTGAGCTGAGCCACCCAGGAACTGCTGATCAACGCCGCTGGACGCGATCATCTCGGGCGGTTAACGGATTGACCGGAGCGGCAGGCGACAGCCGTCAGCCGATCGTCAGCACCATGCGCGGCGCGGTGCCGAAGTCGGTGGTGGCGGCGCCGCAGTCGATGAAGCCGGCGGTGCGGTAGAACCCCAGCGCGTGCGGGTTGGCTGTTACCTCCAGGCGCTGCACACCCCGCACTCGCAGTGCCCGCGCCACGCAGGTGACGAGCGCGGCGGCAATACCGCGCCGCCTCCAGCCCGGATCTACGAACAGGTCCTCCAGCTCGAAGGTGCCGTCAGCCCGGATCCACGTGGCGAAGCCAACAAGCATCCCTGCTTCTTCGGCGACGTACGTGCGCCCCTCGGCCAGCCCCTCGGGCCCCAGGACCAGGTACTCCGGATGGGCCAGCAAGTTGTCCCGGTCGCCCTCGTTGGACAACGACGCGCTGCGGTAGACATCGGATGCGGCGCCGAGATCGGCAGGCACGCCAAGCCGGATGATCATGATGGCCTCACCTTTCGGTGGTCGTGGTCTGTGGTCTGAACTGGCCGGTCACCCCGCCCGCGGGCGTCCGGCTCGCCGCGAGCTGGCCGGAGGCTGGTTGCGTTGGTGTCCGCTGCTTACAGGAAGTTGTTCGGCCAGATCATCGTCCGCCACATGTGCGCCACCGGGGAGCCGTCGAACCCCAGTCCCTCCGGTGGCTGCCGGAAGTTCCGGCCCACCACGTCCTCGAACTCCTCGAAGTCCGCTGCCACCCGGGGATCGAATGAGTAGATGTCGTTGATGGTCACCAGGCGCGAGGTCATGTACCAGCGATGCTTGCGTGCGGCCGCATGCTCTCGGCGGATGTAATCGGGCGGAGTGTAGTCGGTGCCGAAATAGTCGACGTAGGCCTGCGGGTAGGAGTATCCCACCGACTCGTCCGGGAAGTAGCGCAGTGCCTCGTGCTTCTCGATGGCCCAGGCGACCTCTGCATCGACGTACGGGGCGACCATCTGCGCGCCCCAGTAGCCGTGGTTGGCCGACAACAGCCCGGCGATGGCGATGTCGTGCAGCAGGCAGGCCATGATGACCTCCTCGCCGAGCCCGTTCTCCCTCGCCACCCGGGCGCTTTGCAGCAGGTGCGTCCGGGGGATGGGGCCGAAGCGCAACAAGAAGAAATCCTTAAGCGCGGGCCGCTCGGGCATCTTGGGCAGCGCGGGATTGTCTCCCATCATGAAGGCCGTGTCCGGATGGCGAGCTTCGGCCAGCAGGGCGCCCTGGCAGGCGCTCGCTGGGGTCCCCATGACCGCCGCTGCTGGGGGCATGATGATCCGGCGCCTGCGGTCGACCGCGTCATCCAGCGGCTCGCGGATCCAGTTCGTCAGGCCGGCCTCCCGCAAGGACGCCGGGAGCTCGTGGGGAAGCACCCGGGCAGTGGGCCTCATCTCGGTGGACTCGTCCATGAGGCTCATCCTTTCCGCGCCCGCTGCTCTCGGTCGCGATCTCTAGGGGCGGGCGCACGCGTAAGAACCGCCTTGCTGGCGACTTTACGGCGGCTGGGCCAGATCCGCACTGGGCAGGTCAGCCCGGCTGGCGAGCACCCGCAGCGCCAGGGTGCGCAGCGTCTCGATGTCTTCGGGGTCCAGCGCGGCGAGGTACTCGTCCGTGGCGGCCGCGATGAGCTGGTCGGCCCGCCCGAGCAGTGCCCGCCCCTCGGGCCACAACGGAGACCATGTCGGCGCGGTCCACGCCGACTAGTGACTGGCGGGTGAGTGGGCCTGGCGGGCCCAGGCCTGGGCGCCCATCTGGATGGCGTCCCAGGGGCTGCCGAGCGGGGGAGTGTAAGACAGGTCCAGGTCGCTGACATCATCAACCGTCATGCCGCAGAAGATCGCGGTGGCGGCGATGTCGATCCGCTTGGCGACCTCGGCGTGCTTGTGCCCGAACAACTGGACGCCGAGCAGCCGCCGGGTATCCCGGTCGCCCGTGAACCGCATCGCGATGCGGTGGCTGCCGGGATAGTAGGCCTTGTGGTCGTCGGCTTCGAACGCGACCGTGACCGGGTCGAAGCCGGCCGCGCGGGCCTCGGTGTCCTTCAGGCCGGTGCGCGCGGCGGCGTGGTCGAAGACCTTGACGACCTGGGTGCCGAGGCTGCCGGCGAACTCCCGCTGCCCGCGCCCGGTGGCGTTCTCCCCGGCGATGCGGCCCTGCTTATGCGCGGTGGTGCCCAGCGGCAGGTAGGTCTCGCCGAGCAGCCGGTGGTGGGTGATCACGCAGTCCCCGGCCGCGAAGACGCCCGGGATCCCGGCGCGCATCGCCTTGTCGACGGCGATCGCGCCGCGCGCGCCGAGGCGGGCGCCCGCGCTGACCGCCAACGCGGTCTCCGGGCGAACCCCGGTGACGACGAGCACCAGGCCGGCGTGCACGGTGACCGGGTCTCCGTCCGCGGTGCCGGCCGTGACCCGCAGTGGGCCAGGCGCGCCAGCATCCGCGCGGGCGATCTCCCGGACCGTGGTGCCGGGCCGGACGGTCACGCCGTGGTCCTCCAGCTGGGCGCGGACCAGGGTCCCGAGCTCGGGGTCCACGGTCGGCAGGACCTCGGGGAGCTGCTCGACCTGGGTGACCGCCAGGCCCCGGGCACTCAGTGCCTCGGCCATTTCCACGCCGATGTAGCCCGCTCCGACGATGACCGCGCTGGCCGGGGCGGCCTCCTCCAGCGTGCGCATGACGGCGAAGGTGTCGTCCATCGAGTGCAGCAGGTGCACCCCGTCGGCGGGGCCGAGGGCGTCTAGCCCGGCGATGGGCGGGCGCGCCGGCCTCGCGCCCGTCCCGATGATGAGCTCATCGTAGGAGATCACGTCGTCGGCTCCGCCTGCCCCGGTGACGATGAGCTTGCGGGCGCCGGCATCGATGCGCCGCGCGGTGGTGTCCAGCCGCAGCCGCATCCCGGCCGCCTCCAGGTCGGCGTAGGTGCGGTGCGCGAGGTTGCGCCAGTGGGTCACCTCGCCGGAGACGTAGTAGGGGATGCCGCAGATGGAGAAGTTGGGGTAGGCGTCGGCGCATACCACGGTGAACTCCACGCCTGGATCCACCTCGCGTGCCCGCAGCGCGGCACTGATGCCCGCGTCGCTGCCCCCGATGGCGACAATGTGCATGCTGGCTAGCTCCCCTTCCTGGTGGCGGAGTCGTTCATCCCGGCTGCCCGGTTATTGCTGGCCGGCATCGCCCGTGCCCGCCGGGCTGGTCGTCGTTACCGGCGGCGCCT
>JAICUO010000061.1 GCA_025935815.1 Streptosporangiaceae bacterium | reverse complement strand
TGGGCGTCGACTACGCCGACGTCGTCCAGACCCTGGAAGACCAGGGCGTGAGCACGTTTGACGCGAGCTGGGACCACCTCGGCCAGCGGCTCGCCACCGCCCTCGGCGCCGGCCGACAGGAGTGACGCGATGCCAGTCTCAGATGAAGGAAGGAGACAGCAGATGAATACCGGTATCCGCGTGCGCCGCGTCTACGACGACCCGTCACCAGAGGACGGCGCCCGCGTGCTGGTGGACCGGGTATGGCCACGGGGACTGCGCAAGGACGCCGCCCGGCTGGATGAGTGGGCCAAAGACGTCGCCCCCTCTACCGAACTGCGGACCTGGTACCACCACGATCCGGCCAAGTTCGGCGAGTTCAGGCAGCGCTACGTTTCCGAACTGGAGCAGCCAGGGCCGCGAGAAGCGCTCAGCCGGCTCCGCGACCTGGCGGCTGGAAAGCCAGTGACACTGCTGACCGCCACCAAGGACCTTGACCTCAGCCAGGCGGCCGTCCTCGCCGGACTGCTGCGCGAAGCGGCGTAGCCGTCCGGCTACCTGGCCACGGCCGCCGCCGGCTCGCGCCCGCCCGGCTCCTCTCGTTCCGTCAGGCGGGCGACACACATGCTGGGCTCGACGAACGGATCCAGGCGGTCGGCGGTGACCGGTGCCCGCATCCGCTCCAGCGCCCCGCGCATCAGCCCCAGGTGCAGCGAGCAGATCACGTCCTGGTGACGCTCGGCCACCTCACGAAACGGGCACTGCCGCAGGCACAGCCGGTACTGCCCATCGCTGCCGCTGGCCTCCGCCTGCGGAGAGAATCCCAGCTCCTCCATCAGCGCGGTCAGCTTCCCGATGGCCTTCTCCGCGGACAGCCCCTGATAGGGCGGCGGCTGCTCGGTGAGGTAGGCGCCCCACTCGTGCCCGGCAACCTCCGCCGCTTTGCCCGGCGCTGGCATGGTCCCGGCGATCAGGCCGGTCAGCATCTCCGCCAGCAGCCGGTAGCGCCGCCGCCCGGCCGGACCGTCCGCCACTGGCCGGTAGCCGATCCTGGGCCTGCCCGGCGTCTCCCGGTCTTCAGTCTCGCGGACGGCCAGGCCCGCCTCGGTCAGCGCCTCCAGGTGGAACCGTGCGGTGCTCGGGTGCAGCCCCGTCCGCTGCGCGACCTCGCGGACACCGAGCGGGCCGTCCGCAGCGCGCAGCATGTCCAGCACATCAGCACGGCTCCGGCCGAGCGGTGACGTGTCCTCGGGGGCAAGGAGCTGCTCTGGATCCATACGATTACTTTATATCAATCTTAGTAGTAGAAACTAGGCCGTCTTCGCCCTGCGAGCCGGTCGGCCCGCTGGCTGGCCAAGCCCGGGCCTGCCCGGGGGCCTGTACCGTCGCGCCCTCGCGGTTTGCCTATTCCCGGCGCGGCAATGCGGCCACGAACGGGGTGTCGGCGCCGACGACGCCGAGCTTGCCGGCCCCGCCAGGGGAGCCGAGCGGCTCGTCGCGGCCGGGAAGCGGCTCGGCGAAGAACCGCGTGTTCTCCCCGGCGTACACCTGCCACTGCTCCGGCAGATCGTCCTCGTAATAGATCGCCTCCACCGGGCACACCGGTTCGCACGCCCCGCAGTCCACGCACTCGTCCGGGTGTATGTACAGCATCCGCTCGCCCTCGTAGATGCAGTCCACCGGACACTCCTCCACGCACGCCCGGTCCAGCACATCCACGCAAGTCTCACCGATTACGTAGGTCATGCCGCGCCATCCCCTCCGGCGTCTTCAGCTTATTAGTTTAAGCTATTCTTTTAGTTAAAACAACGGCCGGGCAAGCTCGGCTGGGTGCTGTCACCCGCCAGCCAGGGAGCCCTTAACGATGCGCTCAGCAGACCTCCTCGCCCTCACCGACGGCCGAGCGGGGTGAAGGGCTTGGCTTTGGCGGGCAGGTTGGGATGGGCGTCCTGGTCGGGAACCGGGCCGAAAAGAAATGTTCAGGTGCCGGGGGAGACCAGGCCGCACTCGTAGGCGAGCACGACCGCCTGGACGCGGTCACGCAGGCCGAGCTTGGTGAGAATGCGGGCGATGTGCGTCTTGACCGTTGCCTCAGACAGGAACAGGGACCCGGCGATCTCGGCGGTCGACATGCCGCGGGCTACCAGGCCGAGTACCTCAAGCTCCCGGGGGGTCAGCACGGACAGATCCCGGCCGGCGGTGCCAGCATGGCCGGGCAGCGCGGCTCCCGGGGATGCCGGGGGAGCCGGGAGGACCCGCAGTGGCTGGGCCGCCCTGGGGACGGGCGCGAACCGTTCGACAAGGCGGCGGGTGATGGACGGGTCCAGCAGCGCGTCACCGGTGCGGACCAGCTGGATGGCGGCGACCAGGTGCTCGGGGGTGACGTCCTTGAGGAGGAAGCCGCTGGCCCCGGCGGTGAGCGCCTGGTACACGTACTCGTCCAGGTCGAACGTGGTCAAGATGATGATCCGCGGCTGGGCGTCAGCGCAAGGCGGATGCGACGGCGCCTCGCTGGCCGGGTCAGCTGCCGGCGGCAGCGCGCTGACGATCCGGCGGGTTGCCTCGATGCCGTCTACCTTGGGCATCCGGATGTCCATCAGCACCACGTCGGGCTGGTGGTGGAGCACGGCCGCGACAGCCTGCTCGCCGTCGGCGGCCTCGGCGACCACGTCGATGCCCGCCGCCTTCAGGATCAGCCGGAACCCGCCGCGCACCAGGGCCTGGTCGTCGGCGATCACCACGGTCGCCGCCCGCGTGGCGCCCGCAGGCGCCCCGCCATGCCCTCCCGTCACGGGGCGCCCCGATCCGGGACTGGGATGACCGCGCGCAGTTGCCAGCCGCCGTCGGGCTGCGGTCCGGCCGCGAGGGTCCCGCCATCTAGCGCGAGCCGCTCGCGCAGCCCGAGCAGACCGCGGCCGGGCGGGCCGCCCGGTGCCCGGCGGCCGTCGTCGGTGACCGTGATCACCAGGTCCTCTCCCCAGTCGATGGCGACTGCCGCGGTGGCTTCACCAGCATGCCGCAAGACGTTCGTCAGCCCCTCCTGGATTACCCGGTACGCGGCCAGGTCGGTCCCTGGACGCAGCGGCCCCGGCTCGCCGCGGACTTCGACCCCGACCTGAAGGCCGGCCGCCGACAGCCGCCCGACCAGCGTGGCCAGCTCGCCCAGGCCCGGCTGCGGCGCGAACGCGGCCGGGTCGGCGGCCGCGGCGCCGCCGCCAGCGCCGCGTGTACCGAGTGCGTTATCCGGGCCGTCCGCGCGGGGGCTGAGCAGGCCGAGCAGGTTGCGCAGTTCCGTCATTGCCTCCCGCCCGGTCGCCTCCACCGCGAGCAGCGCGTCCTCGGCGTCGGCGGGCGACGAGGACAGGATCTTCCGCGCCGCGCCTGCCTGGACGATCATGACCGAGACGCTGTGCGTGACGACGTCGTGCAGTTCCGCCGCGATGCGCGAACGCTCGGCGGCGAGGGCGGCCCTGGTGGCGGCCTGCGCCTCGGCGTCGGCCTTGCGGAGGTTCGCGGCCGAGTCGGCGAGACGGCGGCGCAGCTCACGGACGCCGAGGCCGCCCGCGACCGCGGGCGGGAACGCGTAGATTGCGACATTGCCCACCTTGCCGCTCCCCCCGCCACTGTTGTCAAAGATCACGATGAGCGCGCCCGTCACGACGGCCACGGCGGTGATGGCGAGGTTCCGGTGCCGGCTGTGGGCGACCGCGCTGTAGGCAGCGTAAAGGGCGGTGCCACCCGAAACCGATGGCACGTAGGCGGTCCGGTAGGACAAGTGCACGCCCACGATCGCGGCGGCGATGACCAGCCAGGCACTGATCGGGTGGTACCGGCGGAAGGCAAGCGGCAGCCCGGTCATCGCCGCCGCCAGCAGGGCGATTCCCGGATGCACGGCGGTAACGAAATGGTCGTGCTGCGCCACTTCAAAAACCGCGCCAGCCGCCGCGGTGACCGCAACCGCGGCGTCGAAGGCCAGCGCCCAGGGGGCCACGCCGCCCGGCTCGGCCCACCGGAATATGGCCATGAGCCAATGGCTGTGTCGTGCCATGACATCATTGTGGCCCGCGAAACACGCTCAGGGCATCCGCCTGGCTCGGTATCACGGCTACATCGAAAGGATGACGGCGCTGCGGAGTGGCCCGTTTTCGTTATGGCCAGATAACGACGACGGCGGACGCGGAACCACCGGCCGCGGGCCTACCTTCGCCAGCATGGATACGCTAGTTCAGCTTGAGAAGGTGACCAAGCGCTACGACAGCTCCGGGCCGGGCAGCGCGGCGGCGCCCGCTGTCGACAACGTGAGCACGCGGATCGGCCAGGGCGAGGCGGTGGCCATCATGGGGCCGTCCGGGTCGGGCAAGTCCACGCTGCTCAACCTGATCGCCGGCCTGGACCGCCCGACCAGCGGGGCCGTGCGCGTCGGCGACGAGCGGGTGGACAAGCTGTCGGAGGCGGGTGCCGCCAGGTTCCGCCGCCGCCAGGTCGGGATGATCTTCCAGTTCTTCAACCTGCTCGACGACATGACCGTCATCGATAACATCCTGCTGCCCGCCCAGCTCGCCGGCAGGTCGCGGCAGGCACGCAGGCGCGCCGACGAACTGCTCGACACCCTGCGGATCGGCCACCGCCGCGACGCCTACCCGGCGCGGCTGTCCGGCGGGGAGCGGCAGCGGGTCGCCATCGCCCGGGCCCTCATCAACGACCCCGGGCTGCTGGTCGCCGACGAGCCGACCGGCGCGGTCGACTCCGCGACCGGCGACGAGATCGGCCGCCTGCTGCTCGACATGAACGCCGCCGGGCAGACCCTGATCGTCGTCACGCACAGCCCTGAACTGGCCCGCCGGTACGCCCGGCGGGTCATCCACATCGCCGACGGCCAGATAGCCTCCGACACCCTGACCGGCCACGGCGCACCCGACGGGGCACGGCCATGAACGGCGGACTCGGCGCGGTCGTCCGCGCGGCTGGCGGCGGGCTCGGCAGCAGGAGGCTACAGACGGTGATCATAGGCCTGGTGGTACTGGCCGCGACTGCCGCGTCAACGCTGGCGCTCGGCCTGCTCGCCGATGTGCACTCCCCGTTCGACCACGCGTTCGCCCAGCAAAACGGCGCGCACGTGGCCGTCACCGTCGACACGTCGGTTGCCTCCCCCGCCCAGCTCGCCGCCGCGACCAGGGTCAGCGGCGTCACCGCCGTCGCCGGGCCGTTCGCGCTCGCCAGCGAAAACGCCACGATCACGATCCCGCGCATCCCCGGCTCGGGAACCACCCAGCTGACCTTCGTCGGCCGCTCCGCACCGTCGGGCCCGGTGGACGACATCACCCTGCGGCAGGGGCACTGGGCCGCGGCAGGCAACCAGGCCGTCGTCTCCGTCACCGGCAGCGTGCCGCCCCAGCTAGGCACCACGATCACGGTTGGCGGCCAGGCGCTGACGGTCGTGGGCATCGCGGATTCCGTCACGAACACCGCCGGCGTCTGGGTGCTGCCCGCCGAGATGACCGCCATCGCCGGCAGCGGCGGCGGCAGGCAGGCGGGCAGCGGGCAGGCGGGCAGCGGGCAAGCGCAGTTGCTGTACCGGTTCGCCTCCAGCGCGACCAGCAGCGCCATCACCGCCGACATCGGCGAGATCACGGCCGCGCTGCCGCCCGGCTCCGTGCAGGCCACGGCGGACTACCTGACCGTCCGGCAATCCGAGCAGTCAAGCGTCGCGCCGTGGGTGCCGTTCATCGTCGCGATGGGCGTGATCGCGCTCGTGATCTCGTCGCTGATCGTGGTCAACGTGGTCGGCGGCGCGGTCGTGGCCGGCACCACGAGGATCGGCGTGCTCAAGTCCATCGGCTTCACGCCGGGCCAGGTCGTTGGCGCGTACGTGCTGCTCGTGGGGGTTCCCGCGGTGATCGGGGCGCTGGCCGGCGTTGTCTGCGGCGACCTGGTCGCGGTGCCGTTTAACCAGGAGACCGCGCAGCTGTACCAGGTCGGCGCGCTCGGCGTCCCGTACTGGGTGGACCTGGCAGTGCCGGTCGCCGTTCTGGCGCTCACGCTGGCCGCCGCGGCCGGCCCGGCGCTGCGCGCCGGGCAGATGTCGCCGGCGGTGGCGATCGCGACCGGACGCGCGCCCAGGCCAAAACGCGGGTTCGCCGCCCAGCGTGCCCTGGGCAGGCTCACCAGGGTGCCGCGCCCGGTCACGCTCGGCTTCGCGTCCCCGGCCGCACGGCCGGGACGTACCCTCATCACGCTAGTCGCGGTGCTGTTCGGCGCGGTGGCGGTCACCTTCGGCGTGGGCCTGGCGATCTCGCTGAACCGCGTGTTCACGGAGATCTCCGCTGCTCCGCACCTGCCGGTGACCGTCTCCGGGCGCTCGCCGCTCGGGCCCGGCAACACCACCGGGGGCGCCGGCCGGAAGGGCAAGGTATCCATCGGCGTCGCCGCCGGGGGCCTGTCAGCGGCGCAGCAGCAGGCCATCATCACGGCGGTGGGCAAGCAGCCAGGCACGCTGCACTACCTGACGGTATCCACCGATTCGCTGTCGCTGCCTGGCGTCAGCGAAGCCGCCGGCCCGGTGCAGTTCACGGCCTACGGCCACGGCGACCCGGGGTGGTCCGGGATAGCGCTGATCGCGGGCAGGTGGTACGCCTCATCGCCGGCCGTCCGCGAGGCTGACGTGAACACGCTGTTCCTCACCGACACGGGCACGTCGGTCGGTGATTCCTTTACGATCGCCAGCGGGCGGCACGCGGTCACCGTGCGGATCGCCGGTGAGCTGTTCGTGCCGAGCAACAGCGCGGCCGTGTATACCAGCCCGGCCACGCTCAGCGCGGTCGACCCGGCCGCCAGTGGCGTCGGGCAGTACGCGATCGCGGTCCAGCCAGGCGTGCAGCCGCAGGCCTACGCCAACCAGCTGCACGCCGCGCTCGGCGGCAACTACGAGATCAGGGCGAGCAACAAGACCGCCACGGAGATCGTGGCGATCACGACGCTGGCCACCTTGCTCACCCTGCTGATCGTCTCGGTGGCCGGCCTGGGCGTGCTCAACACGGTCGCGCTGCAGGTCCGCGAGCGCGCCCGCGACATCGGCATCTTCAAGGCCCTCGGCATGACGCCCCGGCAGACCCTCACCTTCGTGACCTGCTCGGTCGGCATCACCGGGCTGGTAGCCGGCATCATCGCCGTCCCGGCCGGCATCGTGGTCCACCATGGCGTGATCCCGGCAATGGTGCACGCCGCCAACTCCGGCTACCCGCCGAACGTGATATCGGTGTACTCACTGCCGGAGATCGCGGCGCTGGCCCTGGCCGGCCTGGCCATCGCGCTCGCCGGGGCGCTGGCTCCCGCGTCCTGGGCGGCCGGCTCCCGCACCGCCGCCGCCCTCCGGACCGAGTAGCCAGCGCAACCCTCATCCTGCCGGTTCCACCGACCTCAACAGCGAGCGCCAGCTGTGAGGCCCCGAAATCCACCGCCGACTCCGGCGGCGGGCATCAGGCACTCAGCGCCGTAAGCTGAGCCCGGCTGGTGGCGGAAAGCGCCCTCAGGATCTCGGCTGAGCCAGATTCCTGAGGGCGCCCGCAGTTCGTCTCCAGGCTTGCTAGAAAGCAACCCCTGGAGGCGTCTGGCGATCAGCGAACATCGCGAGCACCTCCTTCCTGATACCGAGGATGTAACTTGCCGCGGCGCGGCCATCGTAGAACCGAACGCTGACATGAGGCAACGCATTTACGGCGCACCCCGGGCCGCCGTTAGGGGTCGGCTTCGAGTCGATGGCGTTCGCCCGTGCGGGCACGCGGATCTGGAGGTAATCCTGATGCCGGGCGGGCAGATCCTGGAGATAATGCGGGCACGATGAGCAAGCAGACACCATGGGTATTCGTCGACTGTGAGGCTCGCGGCACCAGTCCAGTGCACGGAGTGCTGACTGAGTTCGGGGCCGTTCACTACGACACGCGTGACACCTTCCACGGGCGCCTGTTCGAAGCGACGCCGGACCCGGCTAACCCGGCGGTCAGCATCGTCGGCGAGCGCGTGGCCACTGACGCGGAAGTCGCCGGGAGCTTCGCGGCCTGGCTCCGCGTGCACCTCGGTAAGGCACGCCCTGTCTTCGTGAGCGACAATCCCGCCTACGACTGGCAGTGGATAGCGGGCATGTTCGACCGGGCCGGGCTGGACAACCCATTCGGGCACTCCGCCCGCCGCATCAGCGACTTCTGGGCCGGCCTCAACCGGAACTGGAGCGACACACAGGGCTGGAAGCAGTTCAGAAGGACAGCCCATGACCACAATCCCGTCAACGACGCGATGGGCAACGTGGAGGCATTCGAGGAGATCCTGCGCCTGGCCAAAGGCTTCTGAGATGGAGCTTCCGCTGAGTGACCGGTTCGGGAATGCCCTGGTAAGCCTCGATTCCGCCACCGGGACTGAACCCCTGGATAATCCTGCTCCCATGTCGCTGTCGCTGTCGCTGATCGCCGCTCGACGCCGAGATCGGCAGGCGCGTAACGGGCACCCAGGAACCAGCCAGGTAACGCCTCACGCACCGACCACACCCGCCCCCGCTCCGGTCACCGCCAGGACCTGCACCCCGGAAGGGCCCGTCGCGCAGGGTTCCTCAGTAGTGCTTGGCGTCAGCCAGGTGGTCGTCACCCATACCGGAGCCGAGGACCTGCCGCAGGTCAAGCTGACGGATATGGTTCCACGCGGCGGCGACGTCCGGCGGTAGCTCCCGCGTTCGGGCGACGGCCGCAATGAGGTCCCTGGGGGTGCATGCTCCCCGCTCGGTGACCGCCCAGGCGGCCACGACCTTGAGCGCCCACAGCGTGGCTGACGAAAGAGCGGGTAGCGGCCCGGTGCCCGGTTCCCGGCCGTCAGGGGCCATGGCATCTGCCGGGGATGCGGTGCCCGGCGCGAGCTCGCCGACCACCTGCCGGACTGCCGCGACGAGTCCCGGACCGCCGTTGCCCAGGTCCGTCAGGCACTCATCCGGAGTGGCGGTGACCTCCTCGACGTAGGCGAACCCCGACCGGTCCAGCAGGTTGAAGAACCGGCCGTTGCCCGACAGGCGCCGCAACGGCCCGGCGAGCACCTGCAGCGGGCTGCGGTCACCCGGGACAGGGTGTAGTTCCCAGCCTGGTTCGGCCCCGGCCGTGAGCAGCCTCCTCAACTCGGCCGCCAGCGGGCTCGCGCCCACCACGTGCATCGACTGGCCAGGCCGCACGCGGAAGACCTGCGCCTTTCCAGACGCTCCCGACCTCAGCGACACCGGGCACCATAGCGGCTGCCGGGGGGAGGAAAACTCCCTGGCTAGGCTGTGCAGTGCGTCAAGGGCAGAGTCACTGCCCCACGGCCGCGGCAGCGAGCCGTCGGGCGCGTCCCCCAGCAGCCAGCCCGCGTCCGCCATCGCCGGCTGCCCCTGCCCGTCAGGGAAAACCCGGTTTTCATGCACGCTGCGCCTTTCATGCACTCTGCGCCCTCCTTCCTCGCTGACGCGAACCCGGGTCCCGTTGATTGATCATGCTGCGACCTCGGCTCTGACCAGGGTTGACCAGCCCCGCAAGGGCCACCGCGGCGCGAGCGCGCCGGGAGGGAAGGCCGCGACCCCGGCACCGGTTCCGGCCACCCAGGCATCAAGTGCCCCGCGGGGCGGGCAGTCGCCGGTACTGTGCTGATTAACGACCATATGATGATTGGTGGCCACCGGCCCACCTCCCGTATCCGGCCGGCGCCTCATCGCACCAATCATATGGTAAATAGTTCATATGAATAATGCAATATATGAATGTTCCGCCCGCTGGAAAGGGTGACATGAGGCTGATCGACGGGGCCGCCGCGAGCCTGATCGCCGACGCCATGTTCGCCTTGTCCGCGCCGAGCCGGGTGCAGATCCTGGGTAGCCTGCTCGGCGGGCCGCTGGCCGTCGGAGACATCACCGACCTGCTGGGCATGGAGCAGTCGGCCGTCTCCCATCAACTGCGGGTGCTGCGCGAGGCCGGCCTGGTTGCCGCCGAACGGCACGGCAAGCGCCGCGTCTACACGATCTCCGGTGGCGCGGTACGCGAGCTGCTCACCGCGGCATCGCACGTGGCCGGGCTGGGGGAGCCGGACGACGACTCCCAGCGGGGAAAGGCAGCCGGGATCGTGGGGATCTAGGTCATGCGGGCACGCCGTCAACAGCATCCGGCCAGCGCGGCCAGTTCCGCGCCGGGCCCGGTTACCACCGTGGTGTTCGGCCCGGTGGCGGAACGCCGCAACGCCGCGGACCGGGCGCACCGCGGCGATCTGCGGGGCGCCCTCGGCGTTGTCTCCGCCCTCGACACCGGGCCGCGGCACGGCATCCGCCGTCACCTGGCCGCTTTCATCGCGGTGCTGGGGCCGGGCATCGTCGTGATGGTCGCCGACAACGACGCAGGCGGCATCTCGACATACGCGCAAGCCGGGCAGGACTACGGGATGCGGTTCGCGTGGCCGCTGCTGCTGCTGGTGCCAGTGCTGTTCTTCCACCAGGAGATGGTCGCCCGGCTCGGGGCGGTCACCGGCGCCGGGCACGCCCGGCTGATCAACGAGCGATTCGGGCGGCGCTGGGGGGCGTTCGCGCTAGCGGACCTGCTGGCGCTGAGCGTGCTGACGCTTGTCGCTGACTTTACCGGCGTGGCGATGTCGCTGGGGTACTTCGGCGTGAGCAAGCTCGTCGCGGTTCCGGTGGCGGCGGTGTTCCTGATCGGGGTAGCCGCGGCGGGGAACTTCCGCGGATGGGAGCGGGCAATGTACGTGCTCGTGGGTGCGAGCCTGGTGGCGGTGCCCCTGGTGCTGGCAGCCGGCGCGCACCGGCCGGCGCCGCCGCAACTGACGGCTCCGGCCACGGCGGGGGCGGCGCACGGGGGCGCCCTCTTCCTGGCCGTGGCGATGGTGGGCGCGACGGTCGCGCCCTGGCAGCTGTTCTTCCAGCAGTCCAGCGTGGTAGACAAGCGGATCACGACCCGGTTCCTGGGTTATGAGCGCGCCGACACCGCCCTCGGCACGGTCCTGTTCGCCCTCGGCGCCCTCGGCGTCCTGCTTGCCTGCAACTTTGCCTTCGGCTCAACCGCGCTGCACGGAGCGTTCACCAACGCCGCCGCCACCGCCAGTGGCATGCGCGCCCGCGCGGGCGACGCCGCCGGGGCACTGTTCGCCATCGCGCTCGGAGTCGGCTCGGTGCTCGGCGCGAGCGCGGTGACCCTCGCCACGTCCTACGCCGTCGGGGATTACTTCGGCCTGCGGCACTCGCTGCACCGCCGCTGGCGTGACGCGAAGGTCTTTCACCGTACCTATGCCGCCTCGGTGCTGGTCGCGGCTACGGTGGTGCTCATCCCGCGGGTGCCGCTGGGCCTGCTGACCACCGCCGTCCAGGCGCTGGCCGGGATCTTGCTGCCCAGCGCGACCATCTTCCTGCTGCTGCTGTGCAACGACCGCGAGGTCCTCGGGCCGCTGGTCAACTCGCGTTGGCTGAACGTGGTCGCCGCGGCAGTCACCGGCGGCCTGCTCGCGCTGTCCGCGCTGCTCATCGTGACGACGGCCGATCCTCGCATTCGCGCCACGCCCACGGTGATCGGGCTGGCGATCGCGATCGCCGCCGTGGTCGCCTGCGGGGCCCTGAGCGCCGTGCGGAACCCGCCGCGGGCCTCGCCCGACGCGGCGCAATCGCGCACCTGGACCATGCCGCCGATCGAGTCGCTCAAGCCACCGCAGCGCTCGGCCTTGCGGACGCTTGGCCTGATAGCGCTCCGCTGCTACCTGCTGGCGGCGATCGCCGTCCTGGTCGCCCGGGTGGTCCAGATCATGCTGGGCTAGGCCGAGAGCCCCCCCATCGGCCCCGCATCCAGCAGCCAGGCCCTCGCCGCTGAGCTCGGCATCGCCCAGGCCGCCTATGACCCGCCGCCTGCCGCCGGATGACGCCCGTGATTACGCCTGCGCCGACGTGGGTGCCCGCCTCAGTGTCCGCGAGCTTGGCTCGGCCCTGCGGGGACGGCACCCGCCATCGCCGTCGGGGCGGGCGTTCCCCTACGCTTGTCGCTGCAGGGGAAGGAGCGACCGTGGCGGACACGATGAGCGCGGCGCGGGCGATGTGGACGATGTTCGAGCCAGTCCACGACGTGACGTACTTCGCGCCGGAAGCGCTGCGCGCGTTCACCGAGGCCGGCTTGCGCGGCTATTGGCGCGGCTACTTCGCCGGGCGGGCCGCGCCGCTCGGTGGCGCGGGGGCGGCTGTCGTCGCCGCGTCGTTCTACAACTTCGCGCCGGCCTTCGTGGCCCGCGCGATCCCCGGCGTGTGGGACCTGATCACGCCGCAGGAGGCCATCGCGGTCCGTGAGGCAGGCGCGGCAACCTCGTTGCGGCGGCTGCTGGGCGGCCGGGAGGCCGAGGCGGCGAGGGCGGCGGCCCTGCTGTGGCGCGCGGCCGAGGACCTGGACTTCGCCGGGCGCGTGCTGTCGGCGGCGAACTCCGAGCTGCCGGCCTCCGGGGACCCCCTGACCCGGCTGTGGCAGGCCACGACGCTGCTGCGCGAGCACCGCGGTGATGGTCACTTCGCCGCGCTGGCCGCCGCCGGCATCGATGGCTGCGAGGCGGTCGTGCTGCGGTGCGCGAAGGACATCTCCCGCGATCTCATGCAGCCAGTGCGTGGCTGGACCGACGAGCAGTGGGGCGCGGCGGCCGCGCGGCTGGCCGAGCGCGGCTGGATCGGCGAGGACGCGACGCTGACCGTGGCTGGCCGCGCCGTGCACGACGCGGTGGAGGCCGCCACCGACCTGGCCGCGCAGCGACCCTGGACCCGGATGGGCGCCGTCGGCCTGGCCGAGGTCGCCGACGTGCTCTGGCCGCTCGCCCAGGCCTGCGCCGCCGCGCTCCCCGAGGTGATACCGGTCGGCCGCCTGCAGCCCACCAGGCCCTGACCGCACCGGCGATACGATTCTGCGGAAGGACTGACTCATGACGGAGCAAGCGGATCCAGGGTGGGACGCCAGCTACACGGCCGGCGCGCCGGCCCCGTGGGACATCGGCAGGCCGCAGCCGGCTTTTGCCAGGCTCGCTGAGGCGGGCCGCCTGACCGAGCGCCTTCTCGACGTCGGCTGCGGCACCGGTGAGAACGCGCTGCTGGCCGCCAGTTGCGGCGCCGAAGTCACCGGCATCGACGTCGCGCCGACCGCGATCGCGCGGGCGCGCGCGAAGGCGTCCGAACGCGGGCTGGCCGCGCGGTTCGAGGTCGCCGACGCACTCAACCTGGGCTCCTTGCGCCTCACGGCCGACACCGTGATCGACAGCGGGGTGTTCCACGTATTCGGCGACGAGGACCGGGTTCGGTACGTCGCCAGCCTCGCTGCCGTACTGCGGCCAGCCGGTGCCTGCTACCTGATGTGCTTCAGCGACCGGCAGCCGGGGACCTGGGGCCCGCGCCGCGTCCGTGAGGAGGAGTTGCGGGCGGCGTTCAGCGGCGGGTGGGCCATCGAGTCGATTACCGCCGCCACCTTCGAGATCAACCCGCTGGAGGGCATCACGCAGGTCCAGGCCTGGCTCGCCGCGATCAGGCGGACCTAGCGAACCGCACTCCACTCCACTTCACTTCACTTCACTTCACTCACTTCACTTCCCTGCCATCGCCGGCCTCCGATGCGCTGGCCCGACGGCTGATCGAGCACAGCCGTGAGACCGCCGGGCAGTTCGCCGTGGCTGACGAGCCCAAGCCTGCGGGTGGTCCGGGTGAGCGCGACGTACAGGTCCGCCCGCCCGCGCGGGGACGCCTGCTCGATACCGGCTGGGTCGACAATGATCACCGAGTCGAATTCGAGTCCCTTGGACTGCTCGGGGGTGAGCACCGCCACCGGGGCGTCGAGGTCCGGCCCGGGGGAGAGGCCGAGCGCCGCTGCGGTTCCGGCCACGCGGGCCGGCGGCGCGATCACGGCCACGCGCCCGGCTCCGATCAGCTCGCCCTCCCGGCGGACCAGGTCAGCGAGGTCCGCGGTCCCGGCGTCGGCGTGCCATGGGCTCTCATCGGAGTCGCGCACGGATTGCGGCGGCACGCCCCCCGGCGGCAGGACCGCGGCCGCCAGCTTCATCACGGGGGCGGGGGTGCGGTAGTTCACGGTCAGCCGCGCGGTACGCCACCGCCCCGCGGCGAACGGGTCGAGCACCTGCGCCCAGGAGTCGGCGCCGGCGGGCGCCGCGGTCTGGGCCAGGTCACCGACGACGGTCATGGAGCGGGCCGGGCAGCGGCGCAGCACCATCCGCCACTCCATCGCGGACAGTTCCTGCGCCTCGTCGACGATCACGTGCCCGTAGGCCCAGGTCCGGTCCCGCAGTGCCCGCTCGGCGAGCATGCCGCGCGGTTCGGCGTCGGCGTCGGCGTTATTCCGGCGGGCGATCCAGGACACGAACGCGTCGTGCTCGAGGCGCGGCACGACGATCGAGCCGTCGGAGACTAGTTTCGAGACGAGCTGGTCCGCGTACTCGAGCTGCGCGGCGCGCTCTGCCTCGTCAACGGCGTCCCGCTGCCTGGCCGCCCGGCCGGCGGCCTCGGCGGGACCGAGGAGCTCGGCCAGCTCGTCGAGCAGCGGCACGTCGGCGGGCGTCCACGGGCCGGGCGTGGCGCGGGTGATGACGGTGCGCTGGTCGTCGGTGAGGTCGAGCCGGCCGGGCTCGGCATACAGCCGCGCGAGCAACTGTTCCGGCGCGGCATCGGGCCACAGGACGTCGAGCACGTGGTGGATGGCCGGCGCGTCGGCTAGTTCGGCGCGCAGCTCTTCCTCCTCGCCGGGCTGCAGGGCCCGCAGGCCCCCGTAGTCGCGCAGACGCTGCCGGGTCAGCTCGCTGATGACCGCGCGGATGAACGACCGCCGCGCCCCGTTGTGCGGCAGCGGATCGCCGGTGTCGGGATCGGCGGCCTGCTCCGCGTAGGCGCGGGCCTGGCGGCAGATGCGGGGCGTGAGCCGGTACAGGGTGCCGTCGACCTCGATCTCGATCGTGGCGGCCGGCTCCTGGCGCAGGTCGGCGACGGCCTTCGCCAGGACGGCGGCCATCATGGCGTCGCCCTTCACCCGCGCGGCCTCCGGTGTGTCCGTGCCGTGAGCGTCGACGCCGGGGAACAGCGAGCTGGTGGTCGCCAGCACCACGTCGTTCTCGCCGAGCGAGGGCAGCACTTGGTCGATGTAGCGCAGGAACGTGCCGCTCGGGCCGAGCACCAGGATCCCGCGCCGGGCCAGCCGCTTGCGGTGCGTGTACAGGAGGTAGGCGGCCCGGTGCAGGGCGACGACGGTCTTCCCGGTGCCCGGCCCGCCCTCGACGACGAGGATTCCGCCCGGGCCGTCGCGGATGATGCGGTCTTGGTCCGCCTGGATGGTGGCGACGATGTCGCCCATCTGCCCGGTCCGGCCGCGGCGCAGGGACGCAAGCAGGGCGGCCTCGCCGGCCAGGTGCGCCTCGCCCACGGCGTCCAAGTCGAGCACGTCGTCGTCCAGGCTCACGACCTGCCTGCCCGCGGTGTTCAGGTGGCGGCGGCGGGTCACGCCGTAGCGCTCCTTCGGGGTGGCTCGGTAGAACGGCTCCGCCGCGCGGGCCCGCCAGTCGACCAGCAGCTGGTCGTAGTCCTCGCTGCGCAGGCCGATCCGGCCGATGTAGAACCGGTCGCCCTCCTGGAAGTCCAGGCGGCCGAAGCACAGGTGCCGTTCCGCGGCGTCTAGCTCCGCGCTCCGGTCGACGTACTCCTGGGCGAACGTCTCGCGCTCGGACCATCCCTGGTCGTTCTCCGCCGTCGGGCCTAGGTGCACCTCGGCGAGCCGCCGGGCCGTGTCGGCCCGCATCGCGTCCAGCCGCTCGTACAGCATCGTGACGTACGCCTGCTCCTGTGCCAGCTCGGCTGAGGCCTGGCCGACGGCGCCTTTTTCTCTTTCTGTGGTCACGCTGCTTCCCCGTTTTCGCGGTCCCTGTTTGACACTGACCCTGGTGCCGTGCTAATTTTGGAATTACGGCCAAAGGGGGTGCTCTGCCTTTTCTGTATGGGCAGAGATTGTCTATGCTATCAACCCTTTAGCCATTCCGGCACTCGGAATTTTTCCGCGTGTGCGTTGAGTTTTCTCCGGCAGCTCAGCTCAGCTCAGCTCAGCTCAGCTCAGCTCAGCTCAGCGCGAGCACGTGGCGCTCGCGCGCAGTGAGCGCGGCTAGGCCGTCGGCGCGGCGGTCAGCGGTGAAGGCTCGCGCAGGGGATGGTGGCGTTGGCCTGGCTGCCGGCCTGTTCGTGGATGACGGCGTCGGGGTGGTGCTGGCAGGCGTGCAGCCACGCGGCGGCGGTCGGCGGCCAGCGGGTGGCGCTGCTGCGCCAGCCGCCGTGGCGGAAGTCGGTGACCCAGCCCGCTGACAGGACCCCGATCAGGGCGGTGACTGCGGCGATGGCCTGCAGCCGGGGCTGGCGGTGGCGGGTGAGCGAGTCGACCGCGACGATCGCGGCCGCGTCGATGAGGAAGATCGGGAGCGTGGTGTACCGGGAGCCGGGCTCGCCGCCAGGAGTCACCGGCAATCCCGTGACCCACGACGACAAGGTGGCGCCGAACGCGGTGAACAGGAAGCCGGTGACCAGGGACGCGGCCACGAGCGCCCGGGCCGGGCCGCGCTGGGTGATCAGGGTCCACAGGAAGAAGGCCGCGAGGATCGCGCCGGTGATCAGCGTGGCGTCGTCTCGCCCGGCCAGGGACTGCAGCCGCCAGGCCAGGTGCCAGCCGAGCGCGGGCAGTACCACATCGTGTGCGTAGAAGGCGAGCACGTGGCTGGGTGATGCCAGATGACCGGCCCGCGAGTGGGCGCCGGCCAGGTCGCCCGTGACGTAAGGCACCTGAAGCAGGCACCCGGCTGCCCAGCCCGCCGTCACCGCGTGCTCGCGCGGCCGGGGGAGCGCGATGAGGCGGGCCAGCAGCAGCGGCGCGAAGACGACGCTCATCATTGTGGACGCCGTCGTGAGGAACCCGATGGCCGCCGCGCCGGCCATTCCCGCGCGCGTGCGCGGGCGCCACACGATGGCCCAGAACAGGGCGAGCAGCAGGTACCAGGGGGCGCCGACGCCGCTGTCGGCGATCTCCAGCTGGGCGACGGGCAGCAGCACGACGGCCAGGGCGAGGGCGAAGCGCAGCACCGGGGAGCGGACGTGCCCGGCGCTGGCGTGGAAGATGAACAGCGCGCTGGCGGCGGTGACGAGCGCGCCGGCGACCGCGAAGACTGCCGCCGCGTCGCGCAGCGGCAGGAAGGACGCGAACTGGGCGATCAGCCGGGGCACGAGCTCGATGTACCCCCCGTCCGCGACCAGCAGGTGCCAGGGATGCTGCAGCGCCTGGACCAGGAAGACGCTCAGGTCCTCTGCGTAGATGCCATCCCAGGCCGGGGTTCCCGGGACGCGCGCCAGCATCACCAGGGCGCCGAGGGTGACCACGGCGACCCGGAGGAGGACCGGCAGGCCGCGCGGTACCCGCCGGGGCTCCGGCTCCGGGGGCTCCGGGAACAGCTCGCGCAGCATCCCGGCAGCGCGGTGCCCGGGACGCAGCCGCCTCAGCCCGCCCTGCTGCTGTGATAGGGGCTGCCCGGTCATATGGGGCAGGTGACGGTGAAGAATGGGCATGATCACGCGCCTCCCCGTCCCGTCGGTGCTATTGAGCGCGGCCCACGGGTAAGGTACCGGCCCGGTGCTCACCGGGCACTGGCATTAAAGAATTGGGCTCGCGCCGCGCGTGTATTGGGGTTGTCTGGCTGGTGATGCCCGCGATGCGGCGAATGGTGCCGGTAATGGAGTTGGGCTCATGCCGTTACAGCTCTAGTGGTCTGCCTCGTGTACCGCGCGCGTTGGGGCTGCCCACGCCTGCGGGCGCACAATTGGCAATAACGGCGACCAAGGCCTTCCAGGAGCTGGCGTGCGAGTCCCGCCACCTGACAGCTGTCCCGGATGTCGCGGCGGAGCGCTGTGCCGAGGCGCTTGTAGGGTCGCCAGGCAACACGGGTAGCCGCATGGACGAAAAACTTTGGAACTTGCTAAGATCTTTTCCTAATCCGCGCGACGACTGGAGTGTTCCATGGCGCAGAAGATACAGATGCTGTTCATCGATGACATCGACGGCGGTGAGGCCGAGGGCACAGTCCGCTTTGCCCTGGATGGCACCGACTATGAGATAGACCTGAGCACCGAGCACAGCGGAGAGCTGCGCGACGCCCTGAAGAACTACATCGCCCATGCCCGCAAAGTCGGCGGCAGTTCGCGTCGTGCCGCCCGCGGCACCCGTAAGCTCAGTTCCATCGACACCGTAGCTGTCCGGGCGTGGGCGAGGGAGAACGGCATCGACATCAAGGACCGCGGACGGGTCCCTGCTGAGGTCGTAGCCAAGTACCGCCAAGCCGCCGGGCAGTAACGGCCACCGCACCAGCGGGCATTTGGCTAGTCGCTCAGGACGCCGGCCAGGTGGCGAAGGTGACCGCGGCGGTTGGCGGCAGGGTGTAGGAGTAGTCGAATCCGGACAGCGGGAAGGCCACCGTAGCGGCGGCATTGCCGGCGTTGTAGCGGGAGGTGACCTGCGCCGGTACCCCGTCCGGGCCGTTGATGGTCGTGCTGGCGGTTCGCAGGTCGCCGCGGTCGCCGCTGGTGGCGCCGGGGGTGACGCCGACGTTGAGCTCGGTGATCGACCACCAGCTGCCCGAGCTGGCCAGGCTGACCAGCTTGATGAAGCGGGCGGTGGTCGTCGGCAGCGGGATGGTCATGATCCCGGTGGTGCCCGCGCCGCGGGCGATCGAGTTCCA
>JAICUO010000418.1 GCA_025935815.1 Streptosporangiaceae bacterium | reverse complement strand
CTCGGCCGTCGGCACGAAGACCACCGCGGGCCCGCCGAGGCGGGGCAGCAGGCCCGCGCACAGCAGCGAGGACTTACCAGCGCCGGAGGGGCCGACGAGGACCAGCGGCAGACCCCCCGGGGCATCCCCATCGGCCACCTCGCTGTCGGCCACCCCGTTGTCGGCCAGCACCCCGTCGCCGGCGTGGACTTCAGTGCCGGCGCATACTTCAGTGCCGGCGCGGACCGCGGTGCCGGCGTGCACGGCATTGTCCCCGAGCATGGCCGCGAGGCGGTCAGCGACCGCCTCGCGGCCGAAGAACCACTTCGCGTCCATCTGCCCGAAGCTGGCCAGGCCCCGGTAGGGCGCCTCGCCGCCGGGCTGGCGGCCGGCCGGCCGCCGCGCGCGATCCAGGGCCTGCCGCCAGCAGGCGAGCTCGGCCGGACGGGTCACGCCGCACACCCGCAGGACCCGCATGAGCCCCGCCACCTGCTCGGCGTCTTGGGGGACGCGCCCCTTTGACCAGTCATGCAGGGTCGAGTGCGGCAGGTCGGCCAGCCGGGCGGCCCGGCGCATGCTCAGCCCGCGCCGCGTCCACAGCGCGCCGAGCTCGCGCCCGAAGTCGCCCGCCGTCGCCACGCGCTCCAGGTCAGAATCGCACGGGGCGTCGTTCTCTTCGGTGCCGTTGATTCGGATGTTGTCGATTCGGATGTGGTCGTCTGGGACGTGGTCGGTATCGGCGCCGCCCGCCAGATCGCCTTGAGGCAGCGGATCTTGGGCAGCGTCCAGCCAAGCGTCAGACAATGGGTCCCCCCCAAAGTCATTCATAGGTTGTCCTATAAAGGAAAAGACTCCTAGGTTGTCCACAAAGTTCACCGCTTTTGGCATATTGATGCAGATTCGCGACCCGTAGCAATACCGCGCAACATAGGCGAGCACTGTGTTGGGCGAGCACTGCGTTGGGCAAGCACTGCGTTGACGGCCACGCGGTATCGTGCAGGGCATATGGAAGAGCCGGATAGCCGCAGCTCGCTGGACCTCGACGCGCTGGCCGTCAGCGACCGGTTCCTGCTGTTCAACTTCACGCGTCGCGATGACCACGTGGCCTACCTGTGGGTGCTGCGCGCCCTGGACCGGCTGCGCGCCGTGCACCAGGTGCAGGCGCACACCGATGACGTCGCCCGCGCGCTGGAGGAGCTCGCGCGCGCTCACGATGAGGTCCCGCGGATCGATGGCCGCCTGCGCGAGCGGCTCGACGCGCTCGCCGACGACAAGGTGCTGCACCGGCTGGAGGATGCCTCGCGGGCAGGCAGCCTGGCCAGGTACCGGAACCGGCAATCGGTCTACCAGTTCAGCGAGCTTGGCTACCGGGCGTTCACCGCCGTCGAGGGCGTGCTGTCGGCGCGGATCCGCGACGCCAACCTGTCCCGGCTGGTGTTCTCCGACATCCTCGAGGATCTCAAGGCCCTCGCGCTGGCCACCCGGCGACGCGACAAGGAGCAGGTCTACCGCCGCCTGGCCCGGCTCGACACGGTGCTGGACGACATGTCGCGCCGGGCGGCGGCGTTCCACCTGACGCTCGGGGAAATCGTCCGGTCGACCGACACCTCGCCTGGCACGTTCTTGCGGTACAAGAACGTGCTGCTGACTCACATGACCGACTTCATGGACGAACTGGACCGCTACCTGCCCCGGCTGACCGCTGCCGTCCGCGAGGTGGAGGCCGCGCGCGTATCGGGCATGCTTGAGCTCGCGGCCGACGCCGACGAGCGCCCGTTCATGACGAAGGCGGAGTTGCTCGACGACTGGCGGCGGCGCTGGACCGCCCTGCGCGCCTGGTTCGCCGTCAGCCCCGCCGGCGATGACGGGGAGTCTCGGGCCGAGGGGCTGCGCACCGCGACCCGCACGGCGGTCTCCGGCGTCATCGCGCTGCTGCGCCAGGTCACCGAGGCGCAGCGCGGTGGCGTCAACCGCTCCTCTCAGCTGCGCCACCTCGCCGAATGGGTCTTCGCCGCCCCCGACGAGCCCGCCGCCCACGCGCTGATGACCGCCGCGTTCAACCTCAGGACCGCCCGCCACCTGGGCGGCGCGCACGACGACGCGGAGCAGATCTCCACCAGAAGCCCATGGTGGGACGCCCCCGGCGTCGAGATCTCGGTGACGCTCTTTCGGCGGGGCAAGGCCCCGACGCCGGGCGTCCCCCAGCCGGCCCGCAACAACGCCGCCGTGCAAGCCGAGCTGCGCCGCCGCCAGGCCGCCGACCGGGCCGCCGAACGGCAGGCGGCCACCCGGCTCCTGCGAGACGGCGCGCACGGCCGCGTCCTGGACGACAAGGAGGTCAAGGTGCTGCTACGCCTGCTCACCCTCGCCACCGAGTCCCGCACCGTCGTCGCCGGCCGTATCGGGTCGGCCTCCGGCGGGAACGACGTCCTCACGATGCGGCTGGTCCCCGACGCCCAGGGGAGCAGCGTGCAGACGTGCGGGGGCGTTATGTACCTGCCCGGGGTGCGGCTGGAGCTGGCACCGTCCGGAACCGCGACCCGGGTGCGGCGGTAAGCCGGCCGTGGCGCCGCTTGCGCCCGAGCCGACCCCGCGCGGTAACCCCCGGGGTACGCCCCCTGGGCCCAGGACGGTCGCCGCCGGCGTGGCGCCCAGCGACCTCGGCGCCTACCAGCAGGCCGCCCGCCTCGTCCTCACCCACGACGTGATCACCGCGACCCGGCCCCGGCCCGGCTCGCTCGAGCAGGCCCTCCGCTGGGCCGACCAGCTCACCGCCGACCTGCGCGAGGTCCTCGGCTACACGCTCATCGCCACGACCCGGCAGGTCCGCCTCATCCGGCGGCTCGACGCGCTCGACCCCACCCAGACGACGATCTTCGCCAAGAACGGCAAGCCGTTCGACCGCCGCCGACTCGCCTACCTGTGCCTCGTCCTGGCCTCCTTCCAGCGCAGCCGCGTGGAAGTCAGCCTCGCCGACCTGGTCCGCGCGCTTACCCCGGCCGCCAACGCGATCGACGGCCTGTCCTTCGACGCGACGGTCACCGCGCACAAGGCTGTTGTCGTGGACGTGCTGGACTGGCTGGTCGAGCGCGGCGCCCTCAAGCTGTCCGACGGCTCCGCCGAGTCGTGGGCGCAAGACAGCGAGCGCGGCGATGCCCTGTACGACATCGACCATGACATCTGCGCGGCGCTGTTTCGCCCCGCGCGGCCCGTGCAGCACCTGACCAGCGCGGTCGGCCTGCTGGATGCCACCTTGGTCAGCGCCAAGCTGCGCGCCCAGCGGGAGGCCGCCGCCCAGCGCGCCGCCCGCGCGCTCATCGAGTACCCCGTCGTCTACTACGCCCAAGCCGAGCCCGAGGTCGCCGACGCCCTCCGCTCGGCGACCGTCGCGGAGAACCTGGCCCGGCTGACCGGCCTGGCCGTCGAGCGGCGGGCCGAGGGCGTGCTGCTCGCCGACTCCTCCGGCCGGTTCACCGACAAGCCGTTCCCGGGCCGGGGCGGCGCCGTCAACCGCGCGGCCGGCCTGATCCTCGCCAAGATCGCCGACGTCATCGAGGACCCGGGCGCGGCGCTGGCCGCCTTGCCGATGCCGTCGGCCGCCGATGACCACCGCGACCTGCTCGCCCGCATCGACGCCGCCCTTCCGGAGGCGGGCGTCGTCCGCGAGCTCGCCTGGTCAGCCCCCCAAGACCCGTATTCCACCGAACGCACCGGGCCGCAGGCTGATTCACTCCCGTCGCCGGCCGGGGTCCCGCTCGTGGAAGACAGCCGCCTGGGGCGGATGATCGATGAGCTCTACGGCGAGCTCGGCGCGGCCTCGTTCACCGTCACCTGGCAGCACGACCCGCGCGGCCTGCTCGCCGCCGCCGTCGGCCTCCTGGAGGACCTGCGCCTGCTGCGCCGCGTCCCTGGCGGCGTCCTGGTGCTGCCCGCCGCGGCCAGGTACCGCACCATCAAGCTCGCCCTGCCGGTCACGCAGGCCGCAGACTCCCAGCTGGCCCTCGACCTCTTCGGCAACGCAGGGTCTTGAGAACGCAGGGACTTGCGCAAGCCTCTCTTCGCACTCCAGCCCCGGCCGCCCGGCCGCCCGGCCGCTGAGTCCCGAGCCGCTGAGTCCCGGGCCGGCGGCCCGGCCACGCGCTACCCCGAAGACTTATGCGTCTTATCACGAGTTTCGCGGGGGCAAACTATGACAAAACGTCTCGCGAAACGACCGGAACTCGTGATAAGTGCTGCGAAACTCGTGATAAGACGGCGGCGCGGTGAATCGCAGCGACTTCTTGCGCGGTAGTGTGCTGGCCAGGCGCGCGGGTCACGGAGGGATGACATTGCCTGAGCGGTTTCGGCCTACGCGGGCTGGGGTCATCAACGTCTGGGATTACGTGGACGAGGAGTTCGCGTTCGCGGACGGGCGGCTGGCGCTGCGCGGGCACAACGGGTCGGGCAAGACGAAGGCCCTGGAGGTGCTCTTCCCGTTCGTGCTGGACGGGGTCGCGGACTCGCGGCGGCTGGACCCGTTCAGCGGCGAGAACCGCACGATGAAGTCCAACCTGCTGTTTCGCGGCCAGGACAGCGAGTACGGCTACGTCTGGATGGAGTTCGCGCGGCCTGCCCCGGAGTTCCCGGCTGATAACAGCAAGAGGCGGCCGGCGGGCGAGACGGTCACCCTGATCATCGGGATGCGGGCGCATCGCAACCGGGACGGCGTGAAGATGTCGTTCTTCGTGACCGGCCAGCGGATGGGCGTGGACTTCGGCCTGCTGGCGGCCGACTCGCGCCCGCTCACCGAAAAGCAGCTCAAGTCCGTCCTCGAGCCCGACGCCTACCGGCGCACGGCGACCGATTACCGCGACCTGGTGGACGCGCGCCTGTTCGGCCTCGGGCGCGACCGGTACGCCCAGCTGCTCGACCTGCTGCTGGCGCTGCGCCGGCCGCTGCTGGCCAAGGACCTTGACCCCGGCAAGGTCTCCGACACGCTGACCGCCGGGCTATCCCCGGTCGACGACGACCTCGTGCAGCAGGCGGCGCGCGACTTTGAGAACCTGGCCGCCGTGCAGAAGCTGTTCGACGACCTGAGCGCCGCGCACGTCGCCGTCGGCACGTTCCTCGCCGACTACACCGGCTACCTGCGCGCCAACGCCCGGTTCGCGCTCGACCGGGTGCAGCACCGGATCGACGCGGCCGGGGCGCACGCGCAGGCGATCGCGGTCGCCGCGGCCGCCCACGGCCAGGCGCTGGCGGCCGAGCAGCGGGCCGAATCGCAGCGGGAGGCCAGGCGCGCCGAGGGCGAGCAGTTGCAGGGCCGCCTGCAGGGCCTGACGAGCTCTGATGAGTACAAGGCGCAGGGCCGCATCGAGGACAAGCGCCGCGACGTCATCCGGCGCGCGCAAGAGCTCACCGCGCAGCGCCGCCGGCTGGAGGTCGACCGCCGCAAGATCAGGGAATCGCAGGATTCGGCGCGCAAGCTGGAGCGGCGGGCGGCCGAGGCGCGCGCCAAGGCCGAGCGGCACGCCGGGCAACTCGCCGACGCGGCCGCCCGGTCCGGGATCGCCGACGACGGCCTCGGCCCGGTCGACCCCGGCGATGAGCTGCTCACCAGCGCCCGCGCGCGGGCGGCGACCCGCCGCGAGGACGTCAGCGAGGTCCGGCGCCTGCTCGACGCCCTCCGCGCGGCTCACGACCGCCGCGGCTACGCCGAGACCGACCTCAGCGCCAAGGAGGCCGCGCTCACCGAGCAGGAAGATAACAGCAAGGAAGCCGCGGAGCGGCTCATGCGAGCGAGGGAGCGGGCAGCAGCCGAGCTGACCGCCTGGACCGGGCGCTGGGCCCCGCCACCGCTGCAGCCCGAACCACCTGCCCTGGTCCCCCCGCCAGCGGGTCCCACTCCGGGAATCCCCGCCGGGCTGTCCTTCCGGGGCGCCCCGGCCATCCCGCCCGCCGGGCGTACCTGGGCCGACGTTCTCATCCCGCAGATCTCGCCCCTGAAGGCGCCCGCGGGTACCCGGCCGGACGAGGGGACTCCGCACGCGCTCGCGTCGGCAGCGGCAGGGCCGGGCGCCGGGACTTCGGGGGAGTTCCCGGAGCACGTCATCACGCTTGCCGACGCCGGGACGCTCGCCCAGGCCCTGGACGCCATCGGGCAGGCCGGGGCGGCCGGACTGCCGGACGTCTACGCGGAGGTGACCACCGAGCGGCGGGGCGCGGTCATCACCGCCCGCGCGAACCTGGAAACCGAGCTGAAGGCGCAGCGCGGCCGGCTCGCGGAACTGCGCGCCGAGCGCGACGCCATCGCGGCCGAGAAAGACGACGCCCCGCCCGTCAGTGACCTGAGGCCCGCCAGCCGCGACGGGCGCCCGGGGGCGCCGCTGTGGCGGCTCGTGCGGTTCAACGACGAGGTCAGCGAGGAACGCGCCGCCGCGATCGAGGGCGCGCTGTACGGGGCGGGGCTGCTCACCGCCTGGGTGCACCCCGATCCGGCGCTCACCAGGCGAGCGCTCGCGGCCGCGGAAGCTGACGGGTACCTCATCTCCGCCCCGCCGGTCGCCGGGCCCAGCCTCGCGGACGTGCTCGTCCCCGAGGAGCAAGATCACGTCCCGCCGGTCGTGATCGCGGGGGTCCTGCGCTCGGTCGGGCTGGCCGGCGACATCGCCGCCCGCCCGGTGGCGGGCGGCCCCGTCGTCTCCGAGGACGCGCAGTTCAGCTACGGCCCGCACGTCGGCGCGCGGCCCAAGCACGCGCCAGAGTTCATCGGGGCGACCACCCGGGCGGCCCGGCGGCGGGCACGGCTCGCCGCCCAGGATGAGCTGATCGCGGCGGCCGTGGCCGACGAGCAGCGGCGGGGCGCCCGGCTGGCGGCGGCGACGGCGCTGCTGGAGCACTTCGCGCGGGCGCGCCGCGCACTGCCCGACCCGGGCCCGATCGCCAAAGCGGCCGAGGCCGCCGGCCGGCATTCCGCGTTGCTGGCCCGCGCGCGGGGCGACGTCGCCGCGGCGCGCAAGGCCGTGGACGCCCGCATCG
>JAICUO010000327.1 GCA_025935815.1 Streptosporangiaceae bacterium | reverse complement strand
GCGACGTCAAGTCGCTGGCCAGCTCGCTGACCGAGGCGACCGGCGTCGCCAAGGGCCCGGTCACCGTCATGGGCGGCCACCGGGTGCTGCCCCTGACCGACAAGGCCAAGGGCGGCACCTTGTACGTGACCGACGCCACCCCGCCCCGGATCCTGCAGCTGAGCAACTCCAAGGCCGGCGACAGCGGCAAGCTGGCCTTCAGCTACACCCCGGTCACGCTCACCCCGCCGCCCGCCAGCCAGACAGTCGACGGCTCCAAGCTCGGCTTCTAGGCGGCCCAGTCCGTCCGGGGGGCATAGACGCCAGCCCCCCGGACTCAGTTTTCCTGGGGGGATAAACACCAATCCCCAGACCCGCTGCGCCGCGCGGAAGACCGAGGTAGTCAGTTTCACGGCGGCGGTCGCTGCGCCTCGCGAAGCCTCCGTCGCGCCTTACTGGTTCGCGCGCATTTCCTTGCCGAAGTCGGCCATGCCCGCGCCCGAGCCGCCGCCCGGCCGGCTGATGACCCCGCCGGGGTGCGGGCCGGAGTGACGGCGCAGCGGCGGCGGCGCCACCGACTGCGTGCTGGTCGCCGAGCAGATCGCGGCCGCGTCATTGACCGGCCCGACCACCTGGGCGCTGGTCGGGACCGCGGAAGCCCGGACCGGGTGCCGCAGCGGCTGGTCCAGCAGCACCTCGCCAAGGTCCCTCGCGTGCGCGTCCCGCGCCGTCAGCGACTTCAGCCCGAACGTCTTCTCGATCAGCTTCAGCGTCGAGGCGTGCTCGTACGGCCCGTGGTGCACCACCCGCGCCTCGGCCAGGTTGGAGACGACGATCGTCGGCACCCGGAAGCCAAGCTGCCGGTAGTCGGGCACCAGCTGCCCGTCGGTCGGCGTGGAACTGTCGCCTGCGTGGTCGACGGTGGCCGGGTCGGTGTCGTCGATGACCCGCGGCGGCGGCACGTGATCATAGAACCCGCCCCACTCGTCGTAGGTCACCACGAAAACGGTGTTGTCCAGGTACCCGGCCGCCGCCAGCGCGTGGTAGGCGTCGGCGATGAACCGCTGGCCGAGCCGGACGTCGGCCAGTGGGTGGTCGTCGGCCGAGGTCCCGTTGCCCTCGGTGTCGAACGCCGGGTCGATGAACGACACGTTCGGCAGGTTCCCGGCCGCGACCACGTCCACGAACGACGGGGTCGGCAGCGGGAAGCCGATCGCGCCCGCGATCACGCCCGCGTCGGCGGGGGAGAACGGGTGCCAGAACGGGAAGTACCTCGTGCCCCACAGCCCCAGGTACGGCAGGTCGCGGAAGAAGTAGCCGCCGGTTGGGATGCCGCGGGTGTTCGGGATCGGCGACAGCTGGTCCCAGATCGTCGCCAGGGTGGAGGTGACGCCGCTGTTGTGGTCCCGGTCGGTCCGCCCGGCGTGCTGGTAGAAGCGGTTCGGGAACGTCTCCCCGGCGAACGAGCAGAAGTACCGGTCCAGCACGGTGTAGTTCTCCGCCAGCGCCCCGGTGACGGGCAGGTCCGGGACCAGCTTGCGCCGCCCGTCATGGTGCCGGTTGGTGTAGTAGCCGATGGGGAACGTGTTCGCGGCGGCCAGCGTCACGCCGGGGTTGTTCGCCGGCGCGGTCGGCCGCTGCAAGAAGCCGTCCATCTTGCCGAAGTTGTGCTGGACGAGCCAGCCCTCCCAGCTGTGGTCCGGGTCGCTGTACCCGCACCCCTGGAAGTCCGGCGCGAGCGGGTAGTTCGGGTACACGTTCCCGTCCGTCGACCGGAAGGCCAGGTCGGTCCGCCCGTCGGCGCCCGGCAGCCAGCCGAGGAAATGGTCGAACGACCGGTTCTCCATCATCAGGATGACGACGTGCTCGACGCCGTGCTTCCCGCTCGCGTTAACCAGCGGGGAGGCGTTGGCTACGGCCCGCGACAGCAGGTCGGTCCCGGTGATCCCGGCGGCGGTGGCGGCGGTGGCACCGCCCATCAACTGCATGAACTTTCGGCGAGTCAGCATAAGCCGAAGTCTGCGCGTCCCTGATAAATGATTTGCGTACGTTGCATGACGACTCGATGACACCAGGGAAAACCAAGGCGTCATCGCGCCTTGCCTCGTGATGATCGTAAGTCATTTCCGGAACTATATAGTCCCGGAAATGACTCACGATCATGAAAAGACCGCCTCGTGATTACTGTGCGCCGCGAAATGGGCCCGCCTTATGCGCCCGCGGTGACCGGGCCGATGTAGGTACCCGGGCTGGTGGCGCCGTCTTGCAAGATGACGGACTCGTTCCAGCTGACCTGGGCCTGGGTCAGGTCGTTGGGCGGGGTGATCACGATCTTGGCTACCGTGATGTTGTCGCCGCTGCCCATGGCGGCGGGCAGGTAGGTCAGGTTGAAGTGCGCGGCCTGGCCGGGCTGCAGCGTCACCTTCGAATAGCTCGCGGACTGGCGGGCCAGGGACCACCGGTAATCCTGCTGGCTGCTCGTGGCGCCGATGAGGTCAACCCCGGGGAAGCCCCGCATCGTGCAGGCGGAGCTTCCCTCGTTGGTCAGGTCCACCGCCAGGACCACCTGAGTGGTCCCGCTCTTGGCGCCGAAGGCGAGGCTCAAGTCCCCTGGCTGGCACCTGGCCGCGCTCGCGGACCCGGCCGCGGCGGTCGGGCTGGCCGCCGCCCCGCTCGGCCTGCCGGGGCTGGGCGCGGGGCTGGCGGGCACGGACGTCTGCTCGCTTCCGGCTCCCGCGCCCGCCGCGGTCCCCGACGACGATGACGCCGACGATGCCGCCGATGATGGCGGGCCGCCGCCCGGGCCGCTGGAGCTCACCTGTGAGCAGCCGGCCACCATGAATCCCGTCGCGACGACGCTGATCGCCGCCATGGACCCACCGAATCGCATTCAGTTCCTCCGTGTGTCGTCACCCCCGGCAGTCATCATGCCAGCCCGGCGGGCGATTGCCGCCGTTATGCCGTTCACGAGCGGCGGCGCTCCTGGAAGAATGGCTCAGGTGACCGAGGCGGCCGGCCGGGACCATCTTGCCGCCCTCCTCGAAGAGGCTGGGCAGGGCAGGCTGGCTGGCATGCCGCCGATGCCGGAACGGGCCTCGCAGCTGTTCGGCGAGACCGGATGGCTTCGGCAACTCGCCGCCGCGGTCAGCCGCGACCCGACCTTCGGCGGCACTGTCTCGGGCGGCACTGTCTTCGGCGGCACTGTCTCGGGCGGCACTGTCCTGCGCGGCACAGCCCTGCGGGAACGCCTCGCCGGGGCCGAGCGCGCGTGGCGGCAGTCGCTCGGCGATCTCCTGAGCGAGCTCACCCGGATCGAGGCCGTCGTCGCGGACCTCGATGACGACGACCCGGCCACCGAGGACCGCAGGCGCGACCTGCGCGCCGACATCGACGTGGTCGCCGGCCGGGTCCGCGACCTCAGCCAGCGCGATGCCCGCAGCCTGCTCACCGAGCTTGGCCTGCTCCCGGCGGAGCCGGCCACCCCCCCGGCTGCCCTCGGCCCCCCGGCCAGCCTCGCTCCCCCGCCCGGCCTCACCACCCGGCTGGTCAACCTGCTGGGCTACTGGGCGTGGCCATCGGCGACCGACACCGGGGGACCCAGCGCGCACAACGAGATCACCTTGCGCCGCGACGACGGCTCGCTAACCCACTGGCAGGTGAGCCTGCCCGCCCGGCCCCAGCCTGACCTCGTGCTGCGACGGCTGGACGCCGCGCCCATGGAGGTCGCGGTGTTCCTCGACCAGTACGAGCAGCACGCCGCGCCCGCGCGGAACTCAGCGGCCGCCGACGCGGTGGCGCGCGCGCGGCTGCGGGCCACCGGGACGGTCGTCTTCCAGCTGACCACCGACGAGGTCACCGCGCTCGTCGATGGCCGGGCCGCCCCGCTCACCGCCCCCTACGAGCCCGGCGCGCAGGCGGCGGCCCAGCGCGGATACCGGGCTCTCGGCGGCGACCCCCGCCGGCTGACGGACATGATCTGGCACGGGTCGGCCCGCACCCTGCTCGCGTTCTTGGCCAACCCCGATCGCGATCACTGGCGCAAGGCCGCCACCGCCGCGCTGGCCGGCCTCCTCATCCACCCCGGAGCCTCGCGGACCGGCCTCACCGCCGATGATTTCCCCCAGCGCATCCGGGCCTGCGTCCGTGGCGATCCCCTCCCGGTGAGCGCCGGGCGGGAGCAGACGCTGGTGCGGGTCCCGGATGCCACCGGGTGCCAGGTCAGCGTGCTCATCGACCAGCGCGGCGCCGGGCCTGACGCGCCGCTTGGCTCCTGGGCCGGGCTGGCCGTGCTCGACGACCGGCTGGAGGCGATCGCGGGCGGCGAGGCGGCGCACCGGCGTCGCTGGGCCGGCTGGCTCTGGTGGGGCAACCTGCTGCAGTTCGCCGGCGGCCAGCAGCTCGCCTACACGGCCCTGGACAAGTTCGACCCGCGCACGCTGGCCGCTTTCAACGGATCGTCCGCGACTGGCGCCGCGTTCGCCGCGTGGGACGGGCGGGTGGAGGTAATCGACCGGGAGGTCGCGGTGCTCGGGGAGGCGCTGGAGTTCCTCGGCGTGCCCGCCCCGGTGCCGGGCCAGGTCGGGTACGAGCTCAGCGACCAGGCGTGGCAGGCCGAGCTCGCCTGGCCCCAGGCGCGGGTCGCGGTGCTGGCCGGCGGCCCGGGGTCGGGCGTGGCGGCGGCCGAGGTCGCCGCGGCCGCGGCCGCCTACCGCGCCGCGGGCTGGGACGCGCGCCCGGCCCGGGACTGGCCGCCGGATGAGCTGGCGGGGCGAATCTTGGCGGCGGACCGGTTCCTGGCACCCCGCGCGTCATCCAACGAGGCGCCCGCAGCGCCCTCCGGGCAACCGCCCCCCGCCATGGGCGGTGACCAGTGAGCGACGAGCAGGCCCCCGCGTCGTCGGCGGCGTCGCTGGTCCCGCTGTTCGCGGCGGTATCGGCAGATTCCCTGAACTCGCTCCAGCGCGAGGTCGTGGCGCGTTCCCATCCGGGGCCGGCGTGGGTAAGCGGCGCGCCCGGCACCGGCAAGACGACCGTCGCGCTGCACCGGGCCCGCCACCTGGCCAGCCGGCTGCCACCCGTTGCGGGGGGTCACGGGGGGTCGCCCCCCGGGGAGGCAGCCGGCGACCGCCCCGTGCTGCTGGCCACCTTCAGCAAGCAGCTAGCGGCCGACCTGCGCGATCGCCTGCTGGAACTGGCCGGGCCGGCGGTGGCCGGGCGGGTGGACGTCGTCAACATCGACGCGCTGGCGTGGCGGGTCGCCCGGGCCGCCGAACCGGGCGTCGCCCGCAACTGGCTAGGGGAGGCACAGGCCCTGGACATGTGGCGCTCGTTGCTGGCCGAGACCACCGGGGCCGGGGCAACGCAGGCAGGCTGGGATCCGCAGTTCCTGCTGGAGGAGTGGACCCAGGTCGTGCTCGGGTACGCGATCACCTCACGGCTGGAGTACCTCCGGGTCCGCCGCGCCGGGCGGCCGCGACGGCTCAACCGGTCGGAGCGGGCGAGCCTGTGGGAGCTGTTCGCGGAGTACTCCAGGCGGCTGGCGGCCGCCAACCTGTGGACGTTTCGCCAGCTCACAGCGCACGCCGCCCGCCTTGAGATGGCCCGCGCGGCCCGGGCGGGCGCGCGCTACGCGCATGCCGTCGTCGATGAGGCGCAAGCGCTCAGCCCCACCCAGTGGATGCTGCTGCGCGCCCTGGCCGCGCCCGGACCCGACGACCTGTTCCTGGTCGCCGACCTGAGCCAGCGGGCCTACGGGATCCCCGTCTCCCTGGCCAGCCTGGGGATAGACATCGAGGGCCGGTCCACCAGGCTGACGGTGAGCTACCGTCCCGAGCCGCAGCGGATGTAGCTCTACCCCGCCCGGGCCGGCGTCAGGGACGGGTTAATCCGCTTGGCCCGGGACCGTGATCGTCGGGCTGGCCGGGGGCTAGCAGGCTGGCGACCGCCGACCGGACCGCGGCGATGCCCGAGTGCGGCTTCACCTTCAACGACACGTACGCGGCGGCCCCCGTTGGAATGGGCAGCCAGAAGTTGACCATCCGCCAGCCGAGGACCCCCAGCGTCGCCACGCTCCTGGTGACGCCGAAGCCGACCAGCAGCAGGGGCGCCGCCGAGTCGATGATCCCCAGGCCTCCCGGCGACACCGGCAGGGCGCCGGCCACGTTGGCGATGCCATAGGCGGCGAACAGCTCGACCGGGTTGACGAGGGAGCCGAACGCGGCCACGAAGCACCACAGTGAGGCGGCGTCTAGCAGCCAGTTGAGCGAGGCCCACAGCAGCGCCCACGCCATCACGCGCTTGTCCCTGGCCAGCATCATGAAGGAGTCGCTCGCGGTCATGACGGCGCGCTCGACGCCCTCGCCGCTCAGTCCGGGGACCTTGTCGCCGACGGCGCGCAGCATCCGGGAGGCCAGCCCGGCGCCCCGGGTCACCCCGAGCACGAGGGCGCCCGCCCCCAGCAGGACGACGGTCCCGATGATCGCCACCGTCGCGTAGATGGGCTGGAAGCCCGCCAGCGGGATGGAGATGACCAGCGCGAGCCACAGCAGGACGTTCAGCACCACGGTCGAGCCGATGCCCTTGGCCGCCATCATCACCGTGGCGTCGTTGCCCGAGATGCCCTCGGTGGTGAACAGCCGGAAGCCCAGCGCGGCGGTGCCCAGCGTTCCCGCCGGGATCACGTGCGCGACCGCGGCGGCGGCCATGTCGATCCGGAACAACGTGTACAGGCCCGGCTTTGGCCGTCCGGCCGGCAGGAGCACCTTGGTCAGCACCGCGTAGCAGAACAGCGACACGCCCTCCAAGACCGTGCCCGCGATGACCCAGAGCGCGTTGATCCGCCCCAGCAGGTACAGGTCCTTGCTGGCGCCGACGAGCTCGGGCACCACCAGGTACTCGATGACCAGAAGCAAAACGAAGATGAGCACCCCGCGTCGCACCGGCTTGACCAGCCACGGAAGCCAGGCTCGCCACCAGTGCCAGCGGCCACCGGATCCCGCCGGGGCCGCGGCGGGCTCGCTGTCCGCTCCCGGGACGCCGTCGCTTGGGGCAGCCACGTCACATAGTTACCCAATGCTGGCCACATATCGCCAATGGCCGCGGTTGAGGCCAGCCCGCCGCGGATCACAGGTCGTGCTTTCGCTCCAGGAAGTTCAGCGCCGCCCAGCCGAGGGGGACCGGGACCCAGAAGGTCAGCAGCCGGAACAGCAGCACCGCGCTGACCGCGACCGCGCCAGGCACGCCCGCCGCGGTAAGCCCGGCGGTCAGCGCGGCCTCCACCGCGCCCAGCCCGCCGGGGGTGGGAATGATCGAGCCGATGGCGCTCCCGGTCAGGTACACGAAACCGATCTTCGCGATGGGGACCGACCTGCCGAACGCCGCGACGCACGCGGACAGGCACAGGATGTAGGCCAGGCTCAGCAGCAGCGTGCCGCCGAACCCCTCGGCGAGCTTGCGCGGATGCTGCGCGACTTCGAGCAGCCGCGGTAGCACCTGGCCGAAGGTCGGCGACAGGCGCGCGCGCACGATCCGCCGGCCAGAGGGGATGGCGAGCACCGCGCCGGCCAGCGCTACCAGCCCCGCCACCACGAAGTAAGCCCACGTCGGGGGTCTGATCGGGCTCTTGGTCCCGGTTCCCGAGATCGCGGCGAACACGGCCAGCAGCAGGATGTGCATGACGAATGACACCACCTGGGAAACGCCGACGCTGGCCACCGCGACCCCGGCCGGGATGTTCCGGCGCTGCAGGTAGCGGACGTTCAGCGCGACGCCGCCGACGGCGGCCGGCGTCACCAGCGTGACGAAGGAGCTGGCCACCTGGACCAGGAGGGTGCGCAGGAAGCCGAGCCGCTCGGCGACGAACCCGGATAGCGACAGCGTCGCGCCCGCGTACGTCACCGCTGACAGCGCCAGGGCCGCGACGCCCCAGCGCCAGTCGGCCGATGCCAGCAGCCTCCGCAGGCTGGTCTGCGCGAGCTCGCCGGCCAGCAGGTAGCTGGCGGCGATGCTCGCGACCAATGTCACCAGGGTGCGCGGCCGGACGCGCTCCAGCTGCACCGGCGTGACCTCGCCGCCGGGCACGGCCGCCAGCAGGATCTTGCGGACGGCCGGGAGGACATCGCGCCGGCGGCGCAGCGCGTGCCTGGTCGAGCGGACGAGCGCGACCGGCTGCAGTAGCGGCAGCACTGTCACCAGCTCGCTCCTGCGGACCTTCTCAACCGCCAGGTGCGCGGACTTCTCCGGCCCGACGAACAGCGCGAGCTCGACGATGAGCTGGGCCAGGTCCAGGCGTATCTGCAGGTCGCTCGCTGCCACCTCGCCGTCTCCGGGGTCGAGCAGCATGACCCGCCCGTCGGTCGTGAACAGGATGCGGTCGGCGGTCAGCCCGCGATGGGTGACGTGGCGCGCGTGCAGCCGGGTGACCGCGTCCCAGATGAGGCCCAGCTCCGCGTCGGTGCACTCCGGGTTGCGCTGCGCCAGCGTGGTCCCCTCGCAGTGGTCGTAGGCGAGGACGGCGGCTTCGGGCCCGGCCCGCGCTACGGTGCGCAGCCGCGGCGTCGGCACGCCCGCGTCCTCGGTCGCGTAGTACAGGAGGGTCCGGCGCTCGACGGCGCGGTCTACCGACAGCGGCGCGGTGCGCGACACCTGGCCCTGCACCCGGACCCAGCGGTAGAGACGGTAGATGGCCCCCGCCGCCTGCTGGTCCCGGTCGAACACGGCCACGTCGAGCTGACCGCCGTCGTGGGTCGCCACCGTGTAGTGGCGGGACCCGGCCATCCGGGCGGGAGGCTGGCGTACCCGCCGGATCGAGCTCACCGCCAGGTCGCTGGCCGACAACGCGGTGGCGATGTCCCGCGCTGACGGACGCTGCGATGTCACGCCCGCGCCATACCGGACGGCCAGGCCGATCGCGCGCCCGGCCAGCAAGGTGATCAGGATCGACAAGATGGTGGTGTGCAACGCCGCCAGCTGCACGATGGCGTACACGCCGATGGCCAGCCCCAGCGCG
>JAICUO010000101.1 GCA_025935815.1 Streptosporangiaceae bacterium | reverse complement strand
GGTGACGTGGCAGGTGCCGGCCCCGCCGCCGGAGGAGGCGATGGTCCAGGTGAAGGTGGCTGTCCCGGACGCGCCGGTGCTGTCGCGGGCGGTGACGGTGGCGGTGGAGGTGCCGGCGGTGGCCGGGGTGCCGCTGATGAGCCCGGCCGAGCTGATGGCCAGGCCGGCGGGCAGGCCGGTGGCGCTGTAGGTCAGCGCGGCGCCGCCGGAGTCGGTGGCGCGGACCTGGACGCTGGCCGCCGTGCCGACCGTCCCGGACTGGCTGCCCGGGTTCGTCACCGTGACCGTGTTGCCGCCGGTGGAGGAACCCTGGCTGACGGTGACGTTGGAGCTGCCACTGCCGCCGCCGAAGGCCTCAGTCGCCATGATCTGGTAGTTCATCGTGCCGAGGTTCATGCCATGGCTGGCCCACGCGTTGACGAAGTTCTGGAAGGTGATGGTCCCGCTGCTGGTGGGCGAGGTCCGGATCGCCAGGTACTGCTCGAAGGTCGTGGTGCCCTGGATGGAGGGCTGATTGACCTGCTGGTGCTCGTAGATGTTGTAGGTGCCGCCGTCGCTGGTGACCGTGCCCTTGAAGGTCCCCGCCGTGGGCGGCGAGCCCACGTAGTCCTCCATGACGTAGTACTCAACCAGCGGGCTGGTCGACCAGCCGTACAGCGACACCAGGTTGGTGCCGCCCGAGGCGCTGAGGCTGGCCGTGAAGTTCTTGGTGGTGGTGTTGCCAGGGTTCCAGCCAACGCCGGCGACGAAGTCGCCGATGCCGCTCCAGGTGCTTGAATAGCTGTTGGGCGAGTTCAGCGTGATGCAGGCCGACCCCTGGCCGTTGTTCCACATCTGGAAGTACATGCCGCCGTTGGTGCCAGTCTGGACGCCGCAGATGGCGGCGGCCTTTGCGACGCCAGGCAAGAACGCCGCCGTGGCGGCGGCGAGGATCACGGCGAGGACGCCGCCGAATAGCAGCCGGGCGAGGCCACGGCGTTTCGGGTGGGCAGCTGGGTCATTCATGCAAGTGCTTCTTCCCTTGGGTCGCGATGGCCGCATCATGGCTTTGGCGTCACCGGCCGGTCAACGTACCCGAAATATTTCGAAATCCGTTGCCGGATATTCTCCCTGCCCACCGGGCACTTTCCGGACGCCGGTTCACGCGTGCGCTATGAATGAGCTAAGGAAGTTTCATGACCAGGTATCGCCTGCCGAAAGTTTCGGCCAGTTAGCCCGCAGCCGCCGGTAAAAGGGAAGATCACAATTCACATGGCTGCGGCCGGGGCTGGGCGCCGGGCGTTGCGGGTCACCGTCTTGATCCGGTAGAGGCTGGACGTCGCGGTGATGTAGAGGTCGCGGCCATCGGGGCCGCCAAAGCAGAGGTTGCCGACTCGTTCTGGCACCGGGATGCGCGCGAGCAACTCCCCGTCGGGTGCGAACACCCGCACGCCCTCCCCCGCCGAGCTCCATACCCGCCCGGCCTCATCCACCCGGAAACCGTCCGGCCAGCCCTCGTCGACCTCGGCGAAGACCCGCCCGTTCACGCACGCGCCGTCCACGACGTCGTAGGCCCGGATGTGCCGGGGGTCGGACTTGTCGCGCACCCATCCGGTGTCAGAGACGTACAGGACCCGCTCGTCGGGGGTGAAGGCGAGGCCGTTCGGGTGGACCATGTCGGTCACCACCGCGGTGAGCTCATCGCGGTGCTCATCGAGTCGGAACACATAGCAGCCGTCGTATTCCGGGTCCGCGGTCCGGCCCTCGTAGTCGGAGAGGATGCCGTAGGGCGGATCGGTGAACCAGATCGATCCGTCGGAGGCGACCACCACGTCATTCGGTGAATTCAGCCGCCGGCCCTGCCAGTGGTCAACGAGCACGGTGACCGCCCCGCCGGCCTCCCGCTCGACGGCGCGCCGGCCGTGCGAGCACTGCACTACGGCACCGTTGCGGTCGAGCGTGCGGCCATTGGTGAACTCGGCGTCCTCGCGGTAGACGACGGTCCGGCCGTCGTCGGCGTGATACTGCAGGATCCGGTTGCCGGGGATGTCGCTCCACCGCAGGGCGCCCGCCTCTGGCAGCCACACCGGCCCCTCGCCCCACTGGGTGCCCGTGTATAGCCGCTCCAACGACGCGTTCGCGGCAAGCAGTGACGACACGGCAGTAAGCCTCCCATCGATAGGGCACGCGCGGGTGGTCCGGGGCCAGGACTATTGTCCTGGCCCCGGCATCCGGCGTAACGCCGCCCGGGCTGCTAGAAGTGGTTCCCCCCGGCTAGGCACGGGTTCGAGATGATCTGGCGGAAGTTGTTGATCAGGTTGACGGTCGCCCCGCCCCCGCCGAATGCGAGGTAGGTAGAGGTCAGCAGCGATCCATATTGCGCGTTGCGCCCGAAGTCGGTCGCTCCCGGCAGGTCGTTGCCGAACGCCCACTTGCATCCGCGAGTGGCCCGCTCATCGGGGACACCGTGCCGGAACGCGCTGAAGAACGGGTAGAACGCGGCCGGGGTGCCCTTGTCCGTGGTGGGTATCAGGGTGCAGCCCGCGCCGGTGGACCGGTTGCAGGTGTTGGTCTCGATTCGCGGCAGGTTGGCCTCGAACGCTACTCGCGAGTAGTTGACCCGGTCGCCGGGGCCGGTTCGCGGGCTAGAGAACAAGATGGGCGCCGGGTGCAGCACCCTATTGCCATCCGGCCAGACGCGCTGGTAGTCGAAGCTGTCGAATCCCACGTTGGTATCCGTGCAGCCGTTGACATGGATGCGCAATGCCTGCGACCCGGGGAAGCAGAAGTCGTCATCGGCGTCGGTCGGGGACGTGTTGCTGCCGAATCCTTCGGTGTTGCCCGCCGGGCACGTGACCGGGTTGCCGCTGGGGTCAAGCCCGAACGGGGTGGCCGGTATGGGGTTCGGGCCGTTGCAGTTCTCGAAGTGCCCGATCTCACTGGTGAAGCCGATGTTGTACGTGTGCGCGGCCCAGATGACCCGGGTCTGCTCGGATGAGGTGGAGTACATGGGGTGGAAGTTGTACGGGAGGTTGACGCAGCTGGTCCCGGTCGGGTCGTACTGGACCTGGCCGAACCCGTTGGCCGCGCTGGCGGTCATCGACCCGCTCTGGCCACTCGACAGGTCGTTGATAGACGCCCGCAGTCCCTGCGGCGTGTCTCTCAGGGAGACCTTGAGGTTGTCGCCGGACCGCATGAACAGGTCGTTCCTCGCGTCCGGGGTGAACGTGGCCGTCGTGGACTGAAGGGGATTGGGGGGAGATGACGTCCGGCCGTTCTTGGTCACGAAGGCGAAATTGACGTATTCGAGGCCGACCCTGGAGGCGCAGGTCGCGTTCAGCGTGGTCCCGGCGATCGGGTCCTCGGCCAGGCTGAAGATGTTCATCGCGGCGCACCACTTGGTGGGGTCACAGGCGCTTGCCCCCACCGCGACCTGCCAGGTCGGCCAGGGTATCCACCCGGGCGGGTAGAACTGGAGCTCCACGAACGCGGTGCCCGGGTGCTTCGGCGAGACGGCCGGATCCACGATGTTGCTGTCGCTGTCGGGCGTGCAGGTGGACACCTGCTCGGGGTAGGACTGCGTGGCGCAAAGGGCCATGCCCAGCCAGATCGAGCCATTCAGCTCGAACTGATAGGACTTGCCCGGCGTGTTCGGATTAGCCGGCGAGGGGTCGCGGGGCAGTTGCATCGAGTACGTCATGTGATTGCCCGCGCCCGGCACGTTGGAGTAGAAGACCGTGGATGGCTCATCGTGGCCGACGTACTCCTTGCCGAAGACGTCCGCCGAGTTGGCCACTTCGGCACACAGGCTGTACTCGCAGTTAATCGCCGCGTGGGGACTCGCCGCGGCGGCATTGACCGCGCCCGCGGCGGTCGAGGCGGTGACGCCGGTCAGCATCGCCCCGGCTACACACAAGATTCCGGAGATGGAGACCGTTCGCAAGAGCTTCATGCACACGCTCCGATAAGAGCCGGTCACCGGCTGGCGTTTCCAGCACTGAATGTGCCGAACTCCCCGCTGAGCGTAACATCGGCTGAGCCACCTTCAAGCGAATGCGGTGACTTGGGTCACATATTTTTCGCTTCTTAAGTACTAGCAGGTAATGCCGCGCGCCCAATGCGGCGTAATGGGCGCCGCGTCCCACCGAACCTCGGCAGTCCGATACGAGCGTGCACGCGGTCTCGTACTATGGGAAAGGGGCGCGACACGATGCGGTGAGTGCGTGGCCCGTTAGCATAGGGCAGCGGTCCATCGGCATCGGAGCAACGATGAGTACTGGCACGCCGGGCAGCGGGCAGCCGTTTCCCGGTCCCGCGGATGCGCCTGTCGATGCCATCGTCTTGCGCATGCTCCTCGGTGCCCAGTTGCGCCGCCTGCGCGAGGACACCGACATCACGCCCGAGCGAGCCGGGCACGAAATCAGGGCGTCCAGGTCGAAGATCAGCCGCCTGGAGACGGGCCGGGTCAGGTTCAAGGTCCGCGACGTGGCGGACCTGCTCTCCTTGTACGGCGTGACCGACGAGCAGGTGCGAGCGAGGTTCCTGGCGCTGGCCAAGGAATCCAGCAAGCCCGACTGGTGGGCGAAGTACAGCGACGTCCTGCCCGACTGGTTCGAGCCTTACCTCGGGCTGGAGTCGGCGGCCTCCACTATCCGCAGTTACGACATCCAGTTCGCCAACGCCCTGTTCCAGACGGAGGACTACGCGCGCGCCGTCATCAGGCTCGGCTTCCAGACCGCGCCCCACGGCGAGGTCGAGGACCGGGTGGCCTTGCGCCTCAAGCGACAGGACCTGCTCAGCAGGCAGGATTCGCCCCGGGTGTGGTCGGTCATGGACGAGTCCGTCCTGCGGCGGCCGGTCGGCGGCGCGGCGGTAATGCGCGCTCAGCTCAGCCGCCTCATCGAGGTGTCCATGATGCCGCACGTGACGATCCAGGTCGTGCCGTTCGCCCGCAGCGGCCACGCCGGCGAGAGCGGGTCATTCAACCTGCTGCGCTTCCGGGAGCGGGACCTGCCCGACGTGGTCTTCATCGAGCACCTGACCAGCGCCATGTACCTGGAGCAGCGCCCGGACGTGGAGCACTACCTGGAAGTCATGGACCGGCTCAGCGGCGCGGCGCTAACCCCGGCGGCTACCACGCGCATCATCCAGCAGGCTGCCCGGGAGATATGAGCAGGCCACTGAACGGCGATCGGGAAAGGCGTCAATGAACAGCGACCCGGCCCCCCCGCAGGACGGATCGGGGACCTCGCGCACGGCGAGGCCGCTGCCGTTTGACCCAAGCGTGCCGCACCAGGCCCGGATGTACGACTACCTGCTCGGCGGCAAGGACAACTACGCCGCCGACCGGGCCGCCGCTGAGGCAGCGCTCAAGATCTACCCGGATCTAGCCTTCACCGCGCAGGCGAACCGGGCGTTCCTCGGGCGCGCGGTCCGCTACCTTGCCGCCGTCGCGGGGATACGCCAGTTTCTGGACATCGGCACCGGCATCCCGACGGCGGGCAACACCCACGAGGTCGCCCAGGCGATCGCCCCCGAGTCACGCGTGGTCTACGTGGACTACGACCCCATCGTGCTCGCCCACGCCCGCGCGCTGCTGACCAGCAGCGCTGCGGGCGCTACGGCGTACATCGACGCCGACCTGCGCGACACCGGCGCGATCCTCGCGCAGGCCGGCCAGTTGCTGGACGTCACCCGCCCGGTGGCGGTCACGCTGATCGCCATCCTGCACGCCCTACCGGACTCCGACGACCCGTACCGCATCGTCGACCAGCTGGTGGACGCCGTACCGCCCGGCAGTTACCTAGCCTTGTCCCACGCCGGCTTGGATCTCCTCGACCCGCAGACGCGAGAAGGCGTCGATAGCATCGTGAAAGGCAATAGCCAGCAGCAGTACCAGCTGCGCAGCCACGAGCAGGTCTCGCGCTTCTTCGACGGCATGGACCTCGTCGAGCCCGGGCTGGTCAGGGTCGAGCAATGGCGGCCAGACCCCGGCCCGGATAACCCGGGCCGGTCCTCCCTGTGGTGCGGCATAGGCCGCAAGCGCTGAGGCGAGTCAGCGATGACCGAGCCGGCTTCGGACGGTACACCCGACGTCAGCCTCACGGGCGGGCAGGGCATCCAGGTTGGCGACAGCAACGTTCAGCACAATACGTATTACGTCCAGGCCCGCCAGGACGACGTGCCGGTGTTCACCCCAGAGCAGCCGCTGCCTGCTGAGTACCCGCCGAGCGCCCTGCTCCGCGGGGACTACGAGATCGTCCCGTTCGCTGGCCGCGCCACCGAGCTGGAACAGCTCACCGAGTGGTGCCAGCAGGATAAGCGCGTCGCGGTAGCCCTGGTCATCGGACCGGGCGGCCAGGGGAAGACCAGGCTGGCCCGGCAACTGCGCCACCGGCTGTCTGGCCAAGGCTGGACAGCGGGCTTCCTGCACGACGACGTTCATCCAGGCGGCGTGCGCGAGCTGACCGAGCGGGGCGCGTCCTGCCTGCTCATCATCGACTACGCCGAGACCCGGGCCAGGCAGGTCGCGGCGATCGGGAGCGTCATCGCGCGGGCGGCGCGGGGCCCGGTGCGGATCCTGCTGCTGGCCAGGGCCGCCGGTGACTGGTGGACGAAGCTCTACGACGACACCGACGATGATCAGCTCGCCGCTCTGCTGGATAACGCCGCCATGATCGACCTCGGTCCCGTCTCGCACACGACCGCTGACCGGATCGCGAGCTTCGGCAGCGCGTACCGGGAGTTCGCCGCGCGCCTCGGGCTGGGTCACGAGCCGGTGATCTCTTCCCCTGACCTGGACGACAATCGCTATGACCTGCTCCTCACAGTGCACATGGCGGCGCTGGCCGCGCTCTTGGACAGCAGCATGCCGCTCGGCGGCGCCGACCGCGCAGACGCCCAGTCCGGGTCACGGGACCCGGCCCGGCGCGTCCTCGCCCATGAGCGCCGGTACTGGAAACAGGCCCGGGCAGCCCGCAGCCTGCCCGACGCCATCAGCACGGACGCGCTCGGGCAGATCGTCGCGGCGGCGACGCTGTTCGGCGCGCCCGACACGGCTGCCGCGCTGCGCCTGCTGAAATCGCTGCCTGCTTTCGCCGATCAACCCCAGGCCGTGCTGGTCGAGTGCCTGCGCTGGGCAAGCGCCGTGCACCCCGGCCCCAGTGCCCTCAACCCGCTGCAGCCCGACCGGCTGGGCGAGGATCACGTCATGGCCGTGCTCGGCGACACCGGCCCGGACCTGATCGGCGCGACCTTGCCGCAATGCGACGACGGTCAGCGGCGCCGGGCACTCACTGTCCTCGGACGGGCAGCTGCCCGGCACGAGAGCGCGGGGTCGTCCATCGAGGACATGATGATCGGCGATCCCGAACGGCTGGTTCCGATAGCGGCCGAAGTGGCGACCCAGCTCCGCGAGCCCGACCCGCTGACCAGCGCCATCGCCGCGTGCCTGCCCCGGCTGACTGACCAGCGGGCCATTTTCGGCCTGGCCGACGCGCTGCCCGGTGACACGGTGGCCCTCGCCGATACCGCGGTGGCGATCACCCGGGTGGCCGTGGCGGCGTCGGCTGAAGTCAACGGCGAGGACTCCGCCGAGCACGCGGGCCGACTGAACGACCTCGCGGCCCGGCTGGCCGCCGTCGATGCCCATGAAGAGGCCTTGGAAACCGCTCAGCGCGCAGTCGCGGTGGCTCGCCTGGCGGGCAGCGCCAGCCTGGCCGCCATCCTCTGCACGCTCGCCAGGCAGCAGGCGATGCTCGGCTTGACTGCCGAGGCCCGCGGTAGCTACCGCGAGGCGATGACCTTGTCTGAGCGGGACGACGAGCATCTGTACGCCGTCTGCCTGAGCAGCTACGCGCTGCTCGGCGGGGACGGAAGGAAGCCCAACATCCTCGCCGACAGCGCGAAGGCGGTGAGGATCCTGCAACGGCTGGCCCGCGATAAGCCAGCGGACCAGCAGCGGGATTACGCCATGGCCATCGCCAACGATGCCGCCGTCTTGACGGTGGACGGGCACTATAACAAGGCGCTGGACGGGGCCAGGCGAGCGCTGAGCGTTCTTCGGCCACTGGCCACCCTGCGACCGGACGCGTTCCGGCCCGACCTGGGCCGGGTGCTGAACTCCCTCGCGGCGGTGCACGCGGAGGTCGGGCACTTCGCGCAGGCGCGGTCGCCCGCCACGGAAGCCGCGGAGATCTTCCGCGATCTCGCGGCGCTCAAGCCCGGCCGGTTCGACCTGCTGCTGACCGACGTCCTGCGGACTTACGCCGGCGTGCTGTCCGCGCTCGGTCAAGGCGAACTGGCCTTTGACACGATGGCGCAGACGGTCGCGATCTTCCAGAGGCTGATTGCCCGCAGGCCCGCCGCCCGGCTCCCCGACTTCGTGACCGTGATGCACAATCTGCCCAGCGTCGCCACCCGCGCCAACCGAGGCGATGACGCGCTGGAGATCCTCCGGGGCACCGAGGCCCAGTTGCGCCAGCTTCCGCCGGGCGGCGTCCGCGACGACGCGCTCGGCGTCACCCTGTCCGCCATCTCCCACGTGCGATACCACGAGTGCCGCTACGACCTGGCCGCGGCGGCCGCCGCGGAGGCCGCCGCGATCCTGCTCCCGGGAACCAGAGGTGACCTGTACGGCGCCGCGCTTGCCAACTGGGCCATGGCCCAGGCCCGCCTGGGGAACATCGCCGACGCCGTTGAGGGGGCGCGCACCGCCGCCACGGTCGCCCGGTCCCTCGACCCCGCCTTCGAAATCGGCAAGCTCGACGTCGCGCGCGGGCTCGGGCAAGTGACCGTCGCCCTGCTGGCGGCCGACCGCACCGACTACGCCGCGGCGATCGGCGGGCACGCGGTGGAGTTGTCGCGGGAGATAGCCGCTCGTAACCCTGCCTACGCGCGCGACCTCGGGGTGGCGCTGCGTGATTACGCGGTGGCGCTCTACCAATCATCCCCCACGCTCAACCGCCACCAGTGGGAGGCAGCCATTGAGGAGGCGATCGGGCTGCTCCAGCCACTCGCCGACCGGTCAGCGCGGGCACGCCAGGATCTCGCCAAAGCTGTCAGCTTCCGGGAAACCGCGGTCGAGCAGCAGGCCGAGACGTGGGCCGAATGGTCGGAATGGATCGGGTCACCGCCGGCCGCCGGGGCGGGCAGCCAGTCAGCAGGCCGCCGGGGCCGGCGCGACCGGCTAGGCCCGAACGATCCCTGCCCGTGCGGTTCTGGCCGAAAGTACAAGCACTGCTGCGGCGCTCCTGGTGGCCGGCGCCCCAACAGCTGATCGACCTGCCATGCCCGGTCAGCCGGAAGCGTTAGGGCGCTCGTCAGAAGAACGGCCGCCCGGCGATCTCGGGGCCGCCCGCGCGGTCTCGGGTCAGGTAATAGGAGCCGATCGCGGTATACGCGGTCTCCATGTAGTTGGTGTGGTTGGCCGCGGTATTGATGTCGCGGAACGCTTGCTCGATCGCGCGCCCCCGGTACACGGCGCTCGAGCCCGCCATCTCGAAGATGAGGCCGACTGCCTCCTTCGCCGACCGGACGGTGAAAATGTTCGCCTCGCGCAGGCGAACCCGCAGTTCGAGGGCCAATTCGGGGTGAACCCTGGCATCCGCGTAAGCGGCGCGCACGGTCTCGTGGAGAAGTGCCCGCGCCGCCCGAATCGCGACGTCGGCCCGGGCGAAAGCGATCTGGTGAGCCTGCATGTGCCCCATCGCCATGTGCCGCGTCGAGCCTGGAAGGGGCTTCATGTTGACGGCGTCCACGAAAGACTCCAGCGCGGCGGACGCGATACCCAGCGCGTGGGCCCCGTGGCCCACTTCCGGCATCTCCTTAATCCGGAACAGCGCCCGGTCGTAGGCCGGCGCACCGTAGAACCCCGGGTTGACCTGCTCGTCGGGGACGAAGAGGTCGGATATCTCGAAGTCGCCGCTTCCCGTGCCCCGCAGGCCGAGGCCATCCCAGGTGTCGAGGAGGCGGGCCTGGTCAGCCGGCCATATCGCGAGCAGGCGCTGCGGCTGGCCGCTGGCGTCCGGGACGGGCGTCCCGCCGGAGTCGCAGACGACCGACATCCCGCCGAGCCAGGTCGCGAAGGGAGAACCGCTCGCGAACGGCCACCGGCCGCTGATGCGGTAGCCACCCTCGACCTTGACCGCCTTGCCCGCCATCCGGCCGAGGTTCATCGCGAGGGTCAGCCGCCCCCCGCCCCGCACCCGGAAGCGCTCGAACCGCTCGGGGTCGAGGAACGTCAGCCCCACGCCCGACTGGATGAACGCGAGCCACCCGACCGAGGCGTTGAGCCGCGCGAGCTCCTCGATCATCGTAAGCCACTCGACCGGCTCGACTTCAAGGCCGCCGACCTCACGCGGGAGCATCGCCTTGAAGACGCCCGCGTCGTAGAGCGCCTCGACCAGCGGCGGCGGGATGCGGCCCTCCTCCAGGGCTTGCGCGTGCTCGCGGATCAGCGGCTCGAGGGAACGCGCGACATCGAGGAGCGGAACATCGCCGCCGCGAGTGACCTCGATCGCGTCGGGGTTGGAGATGGCCACCAGGATCCTCCGTCACATCCGCAGCGCACCGACGGGGTGGACCCGCCACGACGGGAAGCTAACACAGTTTCCTGATCCGCTGACCCGCCCCATCCCACCAAAGAGGCCGCTGATCGCAGTAGTGCCGCCACAGAGCCAGCGGCCGAGGAACCCGGCCGCTGGCAGACCGCGTTCAGCGCGCCGAGAGGCCTGCTGGAGGAGCTTGCTCAGTGCCGCCAAGGTTTACCAGGGCGCTAGACCCCGACGGGCTGGAGCTCGGCGTCGGCGGGGGTGTGGCGGCCGTGCAGGAAGCCGATGATGGCCAGGACCAGGAAGATGACGGCCCCAACGAATGCCGCGATGGCGGCCCACAGGGCGATCTGCCCGATCTGCCAGAAGGCGTAGGCGTTCAGCAGGAGCCCGCGCAGCGTGGTGCCCTGGAAGACGCTGTCCACCTGGGCCTTGAGCTTGACGTTACCCGGGTTGGCGAGCGATTCCGCCGAGAGCTGGGAGTAGGTCTTCCCGCCGCCGATCTCCTTCAGGTGAACGGCGATGAAGTGGTTGGCGTACGTCTCGGCCTGCGCGCCGGTGGTCAGCTGCTGGCCCGCGTACTTCGTCATGGCACTGGCATCGGCGGGCGGCAGCGCCTTAATCGCGGGGCTGCTGGCCGCCGGGAAGACGATCTGCTGCTCGCTGAGCTGGGTGGTTACCTGATTGTTGACGAACGTGTAAGCCCAGATCAGCAGGCCGCCGGCTACGAGCAGCAGCACGGCGAGCAGCACGCCCACCGAACTGGCGATGACATCGAATGTTCTACGACGCATGAGAAGCATCCCCAGGTGGCGTTTGGCCCATTACTTGATGGGCGGGATCTGTTAGGTGCCGTCGTCGCAGCCGCGGCGCACCCGGCCCAGTCCATCAACCGTCACCCGGCGGGCGCCTCATCCGTCCCGGGTGAACGGGGCCTCGCGGCTGAGCCGGATACCCCGTAGACTCGTCCTCGTGAATCACTCCGAGCAGCACTGACCGGCGACGCCCTCGCCCGCGTCCGCCTGTCGTGCCGCGCGCGCGAACGTATTCGCCTGCGCGCCTTACCTCGGAGAACCCCCATGTCACGCCCCCAGCGGGGCGGCCCGCTGCGGCCCACTGCGTCCTACCGTGCCGTCCTTTCGCTCCCCCGTGCCCGTGCCCCGTTCACCGCCGCGCTCCTGGCCCGGCTCTGCTACGGCCTGCAGGGACTGCCACTGCTGATCACCCTGCGCGACAGCGCCGGGTCGTATGCCGTCGCCGGTGCCGCCGCGAGCGCGTTCGGCCTGGGCGTCGCACTGCTCGGGCCCGCCCGGGCGCGGCTTATTGCCCGCCACCACCACGCGTTCATCGCCCTGGCCAGCGGATACGCGGTCACGCTGACCGCGGTGGCGGTGGCCAGCATGCTCCGCCTCCCCGCCGTCGCCATCGGCCTCGCCGTCCTCGCGGGGCTGTGCCCGCCCCCGGTCGGGCCGGTCATGCGCGCCTTGTGGGGCCGGCTCGCACCGGACCGGGCACAGCTGCAACGCGCGCTGAGCCTGGACACGGCCGCGGAATCCACCGCTTTCGCGCTCGGCCCGGTCCTGGCCGGGATGCTCATCAAGGCCACCGGCGCCCCGGTCGTGCTGGTCGCGTGCGCCGCGCTGGTGCTGGCGGGAAGCCGGCCGCTAGCGCGGGCGGCGGCGGGCGCCCGGGCGGACATGCCGGCGGAAGGGGGACATGAGGCAGAAACCAGGGACTCGTTGGGCATGAAGGGCCTATTGAGGTTGACCTGGCCGGCCTGGGCGATAGCGGTCGCGGTCTCCGGCGCCGAGATCGCGATCGTCGCCGCCTGGGGCACCGTGACCGCGGGGATACTCCTGGCCCTGTTCCCGGTCGGCGGCGTGCTGGGCGGGCTGGGCTACGGGCGACGCGACTGGCGGGCCCCGCTCGCCCGCCGGCCCCGGATGCTCACGGCCGCCTCGGCCGCGTGCTACGCGCTCCCGGCGCTGGCGTTCCTTCCGGTGGTCGCGGGCGGGACGTTCCTGCTGGCCGGGGCGTGCGCCGACATCGCGCTGATCGCCACCTACCAGCTGGTCGACGCGGCCGTCCCCGAGGGCCGGCAGGCCGAGGCCGGGGCATGGGTCAATACCGCCTACAACCTGGGCTCGGCGATGGGGATGGCCGCCGGCGGGGTCCTGGCCGCGGGCCTGGGCCCGCGGTTGTCGATCGCCGCGATGGCGGCACTGGCCGGCGGCTGCGCCCTCGTCACGGCCGGCGCGGGTAGTGGCAGCACCCCCGTGGCCCGGGAGCCTGGCACGGTGGCCCCCGGGCACCAGTGATCTCTACGCTTCGATCATGCTCATCGCGCTGGCGTGGCTGCGGCTTGACTTGCGACGGCGATGGCGGTCACTGGCCGTCCTGGCGCTGCTGATCGCCATGTCGGCGGCCGTGGTACTGACCGCCGTCGCCGGGGCACGACGGGGAGACAGCGCGTTCGACCGGCTGTGGGCGCGGACGCTGCCGGCCACGGTCGCGGTCCTGCCGAACCAGCCCGGCTTCAACTGGGCGCCCGTCAAGGCGCTGCCCGAGGTCGCGGCGATCGGGCTGTTCCCGGTCTTCTACGGGATCTCCGTGGAAGGGCTACCGGGCGCGAACGTCGACTTCCCGCAAGCGGACGACGCGAGCGGCCGCACCCTCGAGCGGCCCGTCGTGCTGTCCGGGCGGCTGGCCAACCCCGCCCGGCTCGACGAGGTGAACGTCAACGCTAACTTCCTGACCTGGTCGGGCAGGCGCGTCGGGGACACGCTGACGCTGCGGCTGGCCTCCGTCGCCCAGACCAATGCCCAGGTCGACGCGCAGAGCGGGCAGCCGATGCGCGGGCCGGCCCTCCGGGTCCGCATCGTGGGGGTGACCCGCGCTCCGTTCACCCTCGGGGACATCGGCGATCCGGGTGCCGTGTACCCGCCGCAACGCCTGTTCACGACGTACCGCGCGAACATCATCGGCACCAAGGGCACCAGTATCACCTTTATCAACGCCCTGATCCGGCTGAAGGGCGGCCCGCCCGCCATTCCGCGATTCCGCGCCGACCTCGCCCGGGTGAGCGGGCGATCCGACATCGACGTGTGGGACAACTACGCGGTGATCGGCGATCCCGCGCACAAGATGACCGGATACGAGGGGATATGCCTGCTGGTCTTTGCCCTGGCGGCCCTGCTGGCGGCCTTCTTCCTGGTCGGGCAGGCGCTGGCCCGGCACGTGTCGGCCGCCGTCGTCGAACTCGACGTGCTGCGCGCGGTGGGACTGACCCGCTGGCAGGCGGTGGCCTCCGCCGTCGGCGCCCCGCTGCTGGCCGCTGTCGCCGGCGCGAGCCTCGCGGTGGCCGCGGCGATCGTCGCCTCCCGCTGGATGCCGATCGGGATGGCCGCGCTCATCGAGCCGGATCCCGGGATCAACGCCGACTGGCTGGTCCTCGGCCCCGGCTGGGCGGCCACGGTGCTGATCGTCGCGGGCGGCGCGGCTATCGCTACCTGGCTGGCGCTGACGGCGGCGCGGTCCCGGGAGGCGCCGCAAGCGTCGGTCTTCGCCCGGGCGGCCGCCCGGGCCGGGCTGCCGGTTCCCGCCATCATCGGAACGCGGTTCGCGCTCGAGCCCGGCCGGGGCGCGACCGCCGTCCCGGTCCGGCCGGCGCTAGCAGGCGTCGTCGCCGGCGTACTCGGCGTGCTGGCCGCGCTCACCTTCTCGGCCGGGGTAACCGATGCCGCCACGCACCCGGAGCGATACGGGCAAACCTGGCAGCTGGTCACGCTCTACGGGATCAGCGGGCAGGACTTCGGGCCGGTCGCGCAGGTCGTCCCGGTCGTGGCCGCCGACCGGGACGTGACCGGGTTCCTCGACGTCCGGATCAACGGCGCCCAGTCCGGCCGGGTCTCCATCGAGAGCTTCACCTACGCGCCGGTGGCAGGCAAGCAGGTACCGGTGGTGCTGACCGCGGGCCGGATGCCATCCACCGCGACCGAAATCGTGCTCGCGCCGACCACCGCACGCTCGGTGGGCGCGGGAATCGGCTCGGTCATCCCGCTCACCGGCGGCACCCGCCACCCGCGAGCGATGACCGTGACCGGCATCGGGTTCGTCCCGACCGGCGCGCACAACACCTACGATGCCGGCGCCTGGCTGACCCCGGCCGGGTACGATCACCTCTTCGCCGGCGCCCGCTACGGGTTCAAGTTCCACGCCGCGCTGGTCACGGTCCGGCCGGGCGCCTCGCCGACGGTGGTGGCCGCCCGGATGGCTGCCACGGCGGGGGCGAAGGTCAAGGGCGGCGAGGGACTGGACTTCGCGCCGCCCGACCCGATCACCACGATGGCGGATGTTACCGACCTGGCCGTCCTGCCCTCGGCGCTGGCCGCCTTCCTGGCGCTGCTGGCGGTCGGCGCGGTCGGGCACGCGCTGGCCCTGGCGGTGCGCCGACGGCGGCGGGAACTGGCGGTGCTGCGGACGCTCGGGCTGACCGGCGCGCAGTCACGGGCCGTGGTTGTCACGCAGGCTTCGCTGTTGGCCGTCATCGGGCTTGCCTTCGGGATTCCGCTGGGGCTGGCGGTCGGGCGCGGCGTGTGGCGGGGGGTCGCCGGGTTCGTCCCGCTTGCCTACTATCCGCCGGCCACCGTGTGGGGCCTGGCGCTGACCGTCGCGGCCACGCTGATCGCCGCTAACGTGCTCGCCCTGTGGCCGGCCCGCCGCGCCGCGCGGCTGCGCACCGGGGAGGTGCTGCGGGCCGAGTGACCCGGGCGGGCGGACCCGGGACCTGAGTAAGGCGGCTGGCATCGGGAAGTATGCAGGTCGCGACGAAAAGGGGATTCAGCAATGAGCGATTACCCAGGTCGGCCGCGATCACGGGCGGGATGGCCGGCCCAGCCACCGCAGTACAGCGCAGACGACTACGACGTCCCGGACTACCCTCCCCCGCGGCGCCGGCGCCGGCGCCGGCGCCGGGGGCGGGGGCGCGGCATCGGCATCTCGTTGCTGGTGCTGGTCATCTTGGTGGCCGCCTTCGTGATCGGCGACCGGATGGCGAAGTCCTACGCGCAGGGCAAGATCGCCCAGCAGATCCAGACCCAGGCGACCCTGGCGGCGAAGCCGTCGGTGAACATCGAGGGGTTCCCGTTCCTGACTCAGCTGTTCGCGCATGACCTGCGCAAGGTCGACATCAGCGCGCGCAACGTGCAGGAGGGCAAGATCGACATCTCTGTCATCAACGCGACGGCGAGCGGCGTCCACCTGAATTCCTCCTTCAGCGGCGCGACGGTCGACCAGGTTAACGGGACAGCGCTGATCACGTTCGCCTCGCTGGAGGCGGCGGCGGGGACCCGGGGCATCACGCTGAAGGCCGACCCGGCCAACGGCCCGCACTCACTGCAGGCCAGCGCCGGCCCGCTGACCGCCAGGGCCAGGGTCACGCTGGCCAGCCCGACTCAGGTCACCGTGAAGATGGAGAGCGTGGGCGGCATCGGCGGCACGCTCATCGGCCACCTGCCCGGCTTC
>JAICUO010000672.1 GCA_025935815.1 Streptosporangiaceae bacterium | reverse complement strand
GCTGATCCGCGACCACCTCGACCTGGGCCGCCCCGACCAGGTGTCCCCGGTCTTCGGCCGCAAGGTCCAGCTCGCCGGCCCGCATCCCACCCCCGGGATCGGCCAGGACATGCGGTCCTCCATCGTGAGCTAGCCCAGAAAGTACCGCTAGGGCAGGGCCGATGCCCCGCAATAGCGGATGACCACGCAGCACCGGCCGTCCTGGGGGGCGAGGACCGCCTCACCCTTGCCCTGGTCGGCGCCCTCGAGCAACCCATCGATCAGGTCGCGGTTAAGCCCGCAGACGAGGTCAACATGGCTCTTCGCCAGCTGGTGGAACGGGCAGTTGCGCAGCACGATGTCACCGTCCTTTGTGCGTGCCGGCTCATACCCGCACCCGCGTAGCGCCGTCTCCAGATCGGACCCGTCAGCGGAGGCGCGGCCGATCTGACGGGCGGCCCTGGCGGCCGCGGCACTCAGGGCACCGGTCGTATCGGCGGAAACGGCCTCCGCGAGCACGCTGGCCATCAGCAGGTAGCTGCGGGTAGGCACACTGACCGACACCTCCCGGTCCGCGCGCACATAGTGCTTGGCCGGTCGGCCGGCCCCCGGCCCCCCACGCCCCTCGGGCCGGGCATACCCGGCCTCGATCAGGCCCGACTCGGTCAGCTTGTCCAGGTGGTAGGCGGCGAGGGTGCGGCCGATGCCTGCCGCTGCGGCTGCCTCTTCCCGGGTCACCGGCTCGGACTGCGAGGTGACGTACTCATAGAGGCGCCGTCGCACCGGCTCCACGAGATTGCTCAGCGCCGCGAGGGCATCCAGCCCGTCACCCTCGGTCGTGCTCACCCTCAAAATCTATCACTAGTAGTTCTTGACAAAAGCGTGCGATCGGAGAACTCTAAAAGTAACGGACTTTATTAATAGAAGGAGTTAATCATGGCCACATCCATCGCACGGCCACCCGTCACCCGCCTCCTCGACGACGCCTGGGAGCGCAGCGTCCACGAGCCGGCCTACGGCGCCTATGTGCTGCTGCACATCGGGTATGTCGTGCTTCCCCTGTGGATGGGCATCGACAAGTTCGTCAAGGTCCTCAACCCGGACTGGCCGCATTACCTGGCCCCGTGGATCGTGAACCTGATTCCGTTCTCCGCCCAGACCGCCATGTATGTCGTAGGGGCGATCGAGATCCTGGCCGCTGTCCTGGTGGCGCTCAAGCCCCGCTACGCCAGCTACGTCGTCGCGCTCTGGCTTGCGGGCATCATCATCAACCTGCTGACGTACTCGGGCTTCTACGACATCGCCCTGCGAGACTTCGGGCTCCTGGTCGGTGCACTCGCCCTGGCGCGCCTCGCCTGGACCTTCGACCGCCCCTGGGCCGGGCGTGGTCACCCGCGAGCCGCGCGGCACTGAGGCAAAGATGACGGCCGGCTGCTTGCCGGTCTGCTGGCCGGCGAAGGCAGACCAGCAGCCGGAACGCGTGGCCAGCGACGGAGCCCGCAGGCCCTTGCGGACTCCGTCCGGTCATCTTCGCCTGCCACGGCGGGCTGCAAGGAACCCACAAGCACGCGAGGCTAGCATCCATTCAGTCCCCGGACAGAGGGACGCCGGAGCGCGGAGGTGCATTCGAGATGGCACACGCCTCATCGACAGGTGTCAGCGGTCAGGCGGCAGCAGGCAGCGCCATCATCCAGCCATGGCCGCTGCGACGCGCAGGGGCCATCGGCAAGCCGGCCCGTAACGTGATCAACGTCGGCATCGGCGGCTCGGACCTCGGCCCGGTAATGGCCTGCGAGGCCTTCCGTCACTACACCGAGCGGGAGGTGACATGAATCCTGCCACCGCTGCCCGGCGCACCGCGGCTCACGGGTCGGTGCCGCGGCCGGATGACCACGTCATCGTCCTGATCGGGGCCACCGGTGACCTGAGCAGGCGCAAGCTGCTGCCGGGGCTCTTCCACCTGTCCGCGGCCGGCCTGCTGCCCGGCAGGTACCGCGTCATTGGCTCGGCGCCGGCGAACTCGGCACTGACGGACGAGCAGTTCCGGGAGCATGCCCGCCGGGCGGTGGCTGAATCCGGGATCACCAAGCCCACCGGCGACGCCTGGGACACCTTCGCGCGGGCGCTCTCGTTCGGCAGCGCGGACCCCGGCAACGCCGGTCCGCTAGCGGCTGCGATCCAGCGAGCAGAGAAGCAAATCGGCGGCTCGCCGCGCCGGCTCTTCCATCTGGCCATCCCGCCGGCGGCCTTCGGGCCGGTGGTGGCCATGCTCGGCGCGGCCGGACTCGCCGACGGGGCCCGCGTGATCATCGAGAAGCCCTTCGGGACAGACCTCCGCTCGGCCCGGGCACTGAACCAGGCGGTGCACGCCGTCTTCGGCGAGCCGCAGATCTTCCGGATCGACCACTTCCTGGGCAAGGAATCGGTCGACAACATCCTGGCGTTCCGCTTCGCTAACGGCCTGTTCGAGCCGATCTGGAACCGCGAGCACATCCGCTATGTCCAGATCGACGTGCCGGAAACGCTCTCGATCGAGGGGCGGGCCGGGTTCTACGACAAAACCGGAGCCTACCGCGACATGATCGTGACCCACCTCTTCCAGGTGCTGGGGTTTCTGGCCATGGAACCTCCGACGTCGCTGGACGCCAAGCACCTGCGGGATGAGAAGGCTAAGGTCTTCGAGGCCCTCAAGCCGATCCACGCCCGGCACGTGGTGCGGGGCCAGTACGCGGGGTATCGCCTTGAGCCCGGAGTGGCGCCGGACTCCCAGACCGAGACCATGGCGGCGGTGCGGGCCGAGGTGGACAACTGGCGATGGGCGGGGGTCCCGTTCTTCCTGCGCTCCGGCAAGCGCCTCGGCGCGAGCCGGCAGGTGGTGACGCTCGGCTTCCATGAGCCGCCCCTGCGGATGTTCCGGGCGCACAAGGAGGACACGCCGGCGGGGCGCCTGAACGAGATCGTCATCGACTTCGCCGATCCCGGCTCGATCGCCGCCGAATTCCTGGCCAAGGAACCGGGGCCGGAGATGAGTCTCGGCGCCGCCACGATGGCCTTCCGTTACCAGGACTCCTTCGCCTCCGCCAACGCCCTGAAGGGATACGAGCGGCTCATCCTCGACGCCATGCACGGTGACCAGGCGCTGTTCACCCGCTCCGACGGCGTCGAGAGGCTGTGGGAGATCTCCACGCCGCTGCTGGAGAACCCGCCCCCGGTCGAGCCTTATGCCCCGGGGGCGTGGGGCCCTCAGCCGTCGGCCGACCGGCTGGTCGCCCCGTTCCGCTGGCACCTTCCGGAAGCCGGCTAAGGGCTCGCAGAGACCCGGCGGCCGGGCGGGGGCCACCAGCGGGCCGCCGACCTGGACCCGGGCCTGCTCCTAACTGGTCGGCCGGTTCGCCAACGCGGGCGAGGAATGGAGCCTCGGCGGGCGGCCCGTGCTGGTGCTCAGCCACGACTTCCCCCAGACAGCGCGGGCAGGGCGGTGCCCTACGGGATCTACGGCATCGCCGGCAACTCCGGCTGAGTCAGCGTCGGCACCGATCGCGACACCGCAGCGTTCGCCGTGGAAATCAGTCCGCCGCTGGTGGAACGCGGCCGGCCGAGACGAGTACCCGCAGGCCCAACGGCTGCTGGTCACCGCGGACGCGGACGGCTCCAAAGCCCTAAGCGTCACCGGCCATCCCTCAAACCACGCGGCGCTCGTGGCGACACCCCGGTGGCCACCGGCTTGACCACAGTGGCCGGGCGCCGCGGGGCCGCCAGCACCTGCGGCCTGCGCCCAGCGGGTGTCCGGGCAGAGCACAGCAGGTGACCACCGAGCAATATATCCTACAAGGATAGTAATAACAACGATGTTTGTTATAATGAAGGTAGACCGGGGGCTCCTGTATCCGGGTAATCCAGCCCGCGTCGCCCACGGCACGGTTAGGCCGGCGCACCGCGCCGGGGATGGGACGGCCGGATATGTTCGGCTTCAAAATCATCACTCAGTGGGAGAGGGGCGTCGTCTTCCGCTTCGGCCGGGTCCGCCCCGGCACCCGCGCACCTGGGCTGACCTGGGTCAACCCGTTCACCGATCGCCTGCGCAAGGTCAACATGCAGATCCTCGTGGTGGCGGTTCCCGCCCAGGAGGCCATCACCATCGACAACGTCACCGTGCGGGTGGACGCGGTCGTCTACTACCGGGTGG
>JAICUO010000969.1 GCA_025935815.1 Streptosporangiaceae bacterium | reverse complement strand
GCCGTGCATGGTAAAGTCAGTGGTTATTCGGGTTCCGTGCCCGGAAGCCTCGGCCGTCGCCCGATGATTCAGGTAAGGCGCCAGGCACCAAGCCAGGTGCTTGCCCTAACTCGCAAGCCCTCGCACCCGGCTCCTGCCGGCCGCCAGCACCGCACCCGCCCGCGGGTCACGAGGACCGCGCGCCAGGTTATGCAGACGGGAAGACCGAACGTGCGGCCCGGGGAAACCTATCCGGGGCGGCCAGGGAAGAGTAGGATACGGCTTAATTGCTCCGGACCTCGGCAGCCGCACCCGCGAAATCGCGGTTGCGCGGCAGGGCCCGGATTTTTGCTTCCCGGAGCCGGCGCCTGGGGGCGCGCCGGACGACGGGAACCATCGGGGAATCCCTCTCTGCCGGCTACTCCTGCGTTACCTGGTCACTGACTGAGGAGCCGGTCATGGATGTCATGGAGTGGGCCGCTGAGCAGGTCCCGGGGTATCCGGGGCCGCCCGCGGCCAGCCTGCCAGCGCCCCCACGGGAGCCCGCGCAGGCTCTGGCCGGGCCGGCCTGCCGGCCGGATGAGGACCTGGCCGGGCTGGGAGACCGGGAACTACTAGCAATCGCCGGGTCGCTGCCGCCGGGCAGCGCGCGCCGTGCTGCGGCACGTGAGCTGCTGGTCAGCCGCTACGGTCACCTGGTGCGCGCGTGCGCGCGGCGGTACTCCCGCGGCCCGGAGCCAGCTGAGGACCTGATGCAGGTGGGGTACGTCGGGCTGCTGAAGGCGATCGGCAACTTTGACCCGGCCGCCGCCGGCGCCGGCGGCCTGGCGGCCTTCGCGCAGGCTTACGTCAGCGGGGAGGTCAAGAAGCACTTCCGGGACAAACGGTGGCCGGTCCGCGTCCCGCGCCCATTGCAAGAACTGGTCCTGCAGGTCCGCGCCGAGGCCGGGCAGCTGGCCCAGGACCTGGGCCGGGTGGCCGCCGAGCCCGACCTCGCCCGGCACCTGGGAGTCACCGGCGAGGCGCTGCGCGAGGCCCGGCGGGCAGAGCTCGCCTTCCAGCCCGGCTCGCTCGACGCCCCGCTTAGCGGCGAGCCCGGCGGCGCGACCCTGGCTGACCTGCTCGGCGCGGAAGACCCGCGACTGGAGCGCATGCTCGGCATGCGGGCCGTCGCCACGCACTGGGGCGAGCTGCCCCCGCGTGAGCAGGAGATCCTGATCATGCGGTTCTACGGCGACATGACCCAGGCGCAGATCGGCCAGCAGCTCGGCATCTCCCAGATGCACGTCTCCCGGCTGAGCGCCCGCGCGCTCGCTCACCTGCGCACGCGGCTGCTCGGCCAGCAGGACCACCCGGCCGGCGCTGCCCGGCCCGGTAACCGCCTGGACACCCGCGGGCTGGCGGACACACGACCGCACGGCGCGACCGCACCGCGCCGGCCAGGAAACGATCATGAGAGCCGTCGTCGGCTTCTCCAGCTGGATGCCGACAGGGACCCGGTGGGACGAGGATCCTGAGCTCTTCTTCCCCATCGCGGCGCAAGGCCACCAGGTAAGTCCCGGCCCCGCCGGCCTTCGCCGTCTTCGCGGCCGCTCCCGCCGGACACGGCAAGATCCTGGCCGTAATGCGTGCCATGGCAGCAGGAGCGCGGAGCGCGGCCCTGTATCCACCGGATCAAGATGGCCCGTGTAGGTGAGCGTGCTCGATATCGGGCCTGGCTGCGGTGAGGTGACCATTGCCGCCGCGCGCGCCGCTGGCAGCGAGCGTCCGGGCGCCATCGGCGGAATCCCATGCCCATCGAGTCGGGCAGGGCTTAGCAAGCTGGCGCTCTATCGCGGTCGGCACGACCTGGGCATACGTTATATGCCCGGCCGGTCGAGTCGGTCGACGAGCTGGCGTGCCAGGATCTCTTC
>JAICUO010000846.1 GCA_025935815.1 Streptosporangiaceae bacterium | reverse complement strand
CCGCCTCCTTGAGGGGACGCTGAGCGACGCCTCCGGCAAGCCGGCCGCGCTGGCTCGCGCGTGGCAGATCGCGGCCAACGGCGAGGGCGGCGTGCCCGTCGACCGCCTGCCCCCGCAGTTGCCACCGCCCATCCCGCAGTCGCAGCCGCAGCGTTATTTCCCCGGCTTCGAGAACTGGGGGTACGGCGAGTCCATCGAGTGGCGCTGGGTGCGCGGCTCCTGGGAGAGCCCCGCCGGCGAGGCGGCCGTCTGGGCGCGGCCGCGCCTTCCCCTCGTCGCCGGGGAGCCGGCCCACCCGCAGGACCTGGCACTGGTGGTCGCGGACTCCGCCAACGGGATCAGCGGCCCGTTCGACCCGCGCGAGTGGCTCTTCATCCCGCCGGCGGTGACGGTCACGCTGCACCGCGATCCGGCCGGTGAGTGGGTATGCCTGGCGGCCGCCACCATGCTGGCCGCCGACGGCCTCGGGTCGACCCTGGGCACGCTGAGCGATGCCTCCGGGCCGCTGGGCTCGGTCGCCCAGCCGCTCCTTGTCTCCCGCCACTGAGCCTCCCGCCACTGAGCCTCCCGCCACTGAGCCTCCCGCCACCAAGGCCTTCGAGATCACCCAGGTGAGCTACGAGCGCCGACTGTACGCCGCCTACCCCTGCGTGAAGACGCGCTAGCGAAGAACCGGCCGGCGGCGGGCTTCCGCAAGATCGCCCGGGTCCTCCTTTCCACCTCTTGGCAACTGTGCGCCGGCATGCCGGCCACCCATCGTTTGGCAGGAGGGTCCGGGGGCGTAGCCTGACCCCATGGCGCTGCACAGGCGAGTCCAGGAGCACGAGTCGGCCGAACTCGAGATCAACCCGGTCTACGTCCAGGAGGTGAGCTGCGAGATCCCCAGGTTTCGCATCTCCGAGCGGGGCGTCTTGCCGAGAACCGCGCTGCAAGTCGTGCGGGACGAGCTCATCCTTGACGGCAACGCGCGGCTGAACCTCGCGACGTTCGTCACCACGTGGATGGAGCCGGAGGCCGAGGCTTTGATGGCCGAGTGCTCGTCCAAGAACATGATCGACAAGGACGAGTACCCGCAGACCGCCGAGCTGGAAAAGCGCTGCGTCAACATCCTCAGCGCGCTGTGGCACGCGCCGTCCGGCAGCGACGCGCCGGGCTGCTCCACCACCGGGTCCAGCGAGGCGTGCATGCTCGGCGGGATGGCGCTGCTGTGGCGCTGGCGGACGCAGCGTGCCCGGCAGCAGGCGGACGGGCGGGCGGAGCACCCCGCCGGGCGGCCGAACCTGGTCATGGGCACGAACGTGCAGGTGTGCTGGGAGAAGTTCTGCCGGTACTGGGGCGTCGAGCCGCGGTACGTGCCCATGGAGCCGGGGCGGCTGCACCTGCGCGGCCCCCAGGCCGCCGGGCAGTGCGACGAGAACACCATCGGGGTCGTCGCGATCATGGGATCGACGATGGACGGCAGCTACGAGCCGGTGCTGGAGATCAGCCACGCGCTGGATGAACTGCAGGCGGCCCGGGGCCTGGACGTGCCCATCCACGTGGACGGCGCGTCCGGGGGGTTCGTGGCGCCGTTCTTGCAGCCCGACCTCGTGTGGGACTTCCAGGTGCCGCGGGTCGCCTCGATCAACACCTCCGGGCACAAGTACGGGCTGGTCTACCCGGGCGTGGGGTGGATCGTGTGGCGGGACTCGGCCGCGCTTCCCGATGACCTGGTCTTCAACGTGAACTACCTGGGCGGCCAGATGCCAACGTTCTCGCTGAACTTCTCCCGCCCCGGGGCGCAGGTCGCCGCCCAGTACTACAACTTCCTGCGGCTCGGTTTCGAGGGCTACCGCGCGGTTCACCAGGCCTGCCAGGACATCGCGATGCACCTGTCGTCGTCGATCGCCAAGCTTGGCCCGTTCGAGCTGCTCACCGACGGCAGCGAGCTGCCGGTGTTCGCGTTCAAGCTGCGCGATGACGTGACCGGGTACTCCGTCTTCGACCTGTCAGACCGGCTGCGGATGCGCGGATGGCAGGTACCCGCCTACACCTTCCCGGCCGCGCTGGAGGACACCGCGGTGTTGCGGATCGTGATCCGCAACGGCTTCAGCATGGACCTGGCCAACCTGCTCCTCGATGACCTGCGGCTGCACCTGCGGGTGCTCGAGCATCACCCGCAGCCCCAGCTGCCCCCCGAGTTCCAGGCCAAGCGCGTGTCCTTCAGCCACTAAGGGCAGACAGTATTTAAGGAAGCACAGTCAGCAACGGCCGGCGGTGCTCCGCGCGGGTTACGGAACCAGGTCCCTGGTGTAGGTGAACGTCATGTTGGCGGCGGCCGACCGGACCACGATCGTGGAGTAGGCCTCCAGCCCGGTCCCGTACGGTTTCAGGCCCGTCAGCGTCACCGTCGCCGGGTAGGGCGAGGAGGTTCCCTGCGCGCAGCTGGGCGTGCAGTCGTTGACCCTCAAGGTGCCGGTGGCGGTCGCCTGCGGCTGGCCCCAGGCCGCCCAGGTGAGGCGGTCCACGTAACGGGAGCCGTCGGCGGACAGGTAGATCTGCTGGGGCTGGATCTCCATGATCTGGGACGCGCCGGCGTAGGTGCACCCGCCGGTGGGATCGCTGCACACGGTGACGGCGATCAGCGGCGACGACGCCGAGGCGCTGGCACTGGCGGGCCCGCTGGCACTGCCGCCGCCGGGGGCGCGGGCTGGGCCGCTGACGCTAGCGCCCGTCGATGAAGAGCCCGCTGACGGCCCGCTCCCATGCTGCGAGCTCAGGGTCAGGGCCAGGGCCACCCCAATGGCGGCGGCCGCCGCGCCCGCGCTGATGGCCACCGCCGGCCAGCGCCCGCCCGCCCGGCGCCGGGGCGCGACCGGCGTGGGCGCCTGCGGCATTGGAGGCGGCGCCTGCGGCACTGGGAGCACGCTG
>JAICUO010000372.1 GCA_025935815.1 Streptosporangiaceae bacterium | reverse complement strand
GCTCGCCATCGCATCGTCGCACCGGTCGCCGCGGGCCGGCATCTCCGGTGTTGCGCCGCAATCCAAGAGATGAACGGCCGGAACGGGCGGTGCGACGATGCGATTGCCCACGGAAGCCGCCAGGAACCGGTCGACCGGGACGACCGGCACGTCGAAGGGCACCGTGAACAGATACTGCGGGCGACGGCGGCGGCGATGACGGGGTGGGCGCGGAACTGCCGCATCCGCCGCACCTCCGCGCCGGCCGCGCGGCGGGTGGTGCGGCTCTTGGCCGCCAGCCAGGCGGCGGCCGACCCGTACCCGTCCGCGCGGTGCCCCGGTGCTGCCGCGAACCGGGCCAGGACGGCCGCCCGCGCCGCGGCGAACTTCGCTGACAGCCCGCCCAGCGACTCCAGCACCCCGCCCAGGCCAGCCACCGCCAGGGCGGCCGAGTCCAGGCCAGAACCGCCCGGGCCGTTCAGGAAATCACCGTTGAGGAAGGCCAGTGCCGCATCCATCATCCGCAGCGCCTCGGCCGCAGTGACCGGTGACCCGCAGCCCGGCGACCCGCAGCCCCGGGACGCGCAGCCTGCGGACGCGCGGTCTTGCGATGCGCTGTCCCGGGACGCGCTCTCGCTATTTCGAGAGGCTCGGCACTCCCTTGCCCGCCCCGAAGGACAGCTGAGCAACGACGCCGCAGGCTTCGCTTCATGCTACGGACCGCATCGTCGCTCCCCCTTGCAGGGCTTCTGACGCTGGGCTCCGACCCCGCCCGTTTCCAGACGAAGCCGCCAGCCTGCTACCGGGCCTCCTGGCAGCTACCCGGACCGGACTCACACCGGCAGGCGACGACGAGCTTACGAACACGAAGAACACCATGAACTACGTCACGGTGTCACCTCCCGTTCTGCTGGGCGCACGAAAGAAGCTCAGTGTGTCCTGCTCAAAAGGCTTCCTACAAGAAGTAATCGCATCGTCACGCCGGTCGCCGCGGGTCGGCATCCCCGGCAATGCGCCGTGGCGCATAGCCACAATCCAAGAGATGAACGGCCGGAACGGGCGGTGCGACGATGTGATTGCCCACGGAAGCCGAACGCCAAGGAGGATCTTGTGGAGACAACCCAGGTACCAGTCGGCGCCGAGTTGGCCCACCGCGCGACGGGACTCGCCTCGGTGTCGCCAATCACCCGCCTGCCTTACTTGTGACGGGCAGACCGCCATGCAACCGTTCACCATCGACGTACCTCAGGCCGAGCTTGACGACCTGCGCCGTCGCCTGGAAGCCGCCCGCTGGCCCGACGAGCTGCCCGACGGCGGCTGGGAACGGGGCGTACCGGTGGGCTATCTCCGGGAGCTGGCGGCGTACTGGCGGGACGAGTACGACTGGCGTGCGGCAGAGGCGAGGCTGAACGCGTACCCCCAGTTCCGCACCGAGATCGACGGTACGCTGCTGCACTTCCTGCACGTACGCTCGCCCGAACCAGAGGCGGTACCGCTGATCCTCACGCACGGCTGGCCGGGGTCGGTCGCCGAGTTCTTGCACATCATCGGCCCGCTTACCGATCCCGTGGCGTATGGCGGCAAGTCGGCCGACGCCGTGCACCTGGTGATCCCCTCGCTGCCAGGCTACGGCTTCTCGCCCCCGCCGCCGGAACCCGGCTGGGACCTGCTGCGCATCGCCAAGGCGTGGGCGCAGTTGATGAACCAGCTGGGCTACCGTCATTACGTGGCGCAGGGCGGGGACTTCGGCGCGGCGGTGTCACTGATTCTCAGCCTGTGCGCGCCCGAGGCCGTCTTGGGCGTACACGTGAACCTGTTGCTCACCCGGCTGGGCGTGGACCCGGACGCGGTGGACCAGTTGTCCCCGGCCGACCGGGAGCGCATCGAACGGCTGCTCGAGTTCGGCTCCGGACCCGGTTCGGGGTACATGAAGGTCATGGCGACCCGGCCGCAGACGATCGCGTACCCGCTGACCGACTCGCCGATCGGACTGCTGGCTTTCATCGTGGAGAAGTTCTACGAGTGGACCGGCGGGGACGGGCCGCCCGAGCAGGCCATCGACCGGGACCAGATGCTGACTGACGTCATGCTGTACTGGCTGACCCGTACCGCCGGCTCCGCCGCGCGGCTCTACTACGAGGAGGCCGGTACGCTGCCCAACGTGCCGACGGCGCCCGTGCCGCCGCCGATCACCGTGCCGCTGGGGGTGTCAGTCTTTCCGGCGGACATGTTCCTGCCCGTGCGGACCCTGGCCGACGCGGCATTCCCCGGCATCGTTTGCTGGTCTGAGCACGACCGGGGGGGCCACTTCGCCGCGATGGAGCAGCCGGACCTGCTGGTCCGCGACATCCGGGAGTTCCTCGCCGCGCTGCGCTGACCGTACGACGGACGGGCCCGCCCGGCGAGCCCGTCCCCAATGCCAGCGGCTTTCGAGCGAAACGGTTGAAGGCTGACTCTTCTTATAGTTGCACTGTGTGATCGTTCCTGGCTGCGGACTTGTTGTCCAGGTTTCCTGCGGGATGGGTGAGGCTCCGGATAAGAAGTGTGATCACCACATCCCACTTCCTCAACCGGAGCCTCTCGTGTCTTCTTACCCTGTCCCGGATGCTGCCGTGCCCGTTTCGGCCGGGATGATCGTCGCGGTGCCTGCGAAGTTGCTGGCATCTCCGCTGAAGAATGGCCGCGATCTGGGGAATCGGACGTGTCCGCGCTGGTCATCGGGGGGACGGAGAGGATCCGCACGGGCGGCGCCACTGTGTTCGTGAAGGTGGTGGCGGTCGCGGGGGCCGTGGTGGCGAGGGGCGGGCAGGTCCGGGCGGAGGGCCGCCCGTACGACCACGCGACGCTCGGGCCGCTGGAGGACTGGCTGGACGCCCAGGCCGGCCCGGGAGTGATCGATGGCATAGCGGAGCCGGGCCGGGCAGGCCGTCACCGTCCGGAACACGTCCATGGCCCGGTCCCGCCGCCTCGTCCTCGCCGCGATCCGCTCTGGGGAGACCGGCTACAAGGCGCTGACCGGCAAGATCGCGGAATACCGGGTCGTCACCGACCGGAACCGGCACCGGCCGCGCAAGTCCAAGTCGCCCAGCACGTTCGCGCACGCCGGCGTGAAGGACACCATCACCCGTATCGCCCCGGCCGTCATCACCATGGCCAACACACCCGCCTGAACAGCGAAAACACCAGAAATTCGTTTACCGCGGACACGTCAAACTGCTGCAGGCCGCCCAGTCGGCCCGTGGAACCGGCCCGACTCCGGCACGGCATGCCGGCCACCGTCATGCCCGAAAACGGGAACTACGCAACGTCACCAAAGAGAGAACCGCCCATCAAGGCCTAAACACCGAAGCCCGAGGCATTGAGCCCGTCCCCGCGCCGGGCTACTTCTCCTGCAACACCGAAAGGATGTTGCCTGCCGGGTCCCGGAACCATGCGATGAGAGGCCCCTGCCCGCGGAAGATGCCCTTGTCGTCAACGTTGTCGTAGCGCTCGAACCGTACACCGCGGCTCTCCAGCCCGGCCACGGTTGCCTCGATGTCCTCCACCGGGAAGTTGAGCACCGTGAACGCGGCCGGCTCATGCTCCGGCTTCGGGTACACCAGCACCTCCGCGCCGGTAGCCAGGTGCAGGTGAAGCATCCCGTACTGCTCGGTGACACGCACGCCGAGGGTCTTCTCGTAGAAGTCGCGGGCGGCTGGCACGTCGTCCACCGCGAAGCCACTGAATGCCTTGCTGTCCGCGAACATCCGCGACACCTCGTCTCAGCCGGTCAGGGAGTCGTCGTAGTAATCCTGGTTCAGCTGAATGATCTGCACGTAGTTTCCGTCCGGGTCGACCAACGTGCCGAACAGGCCGTGCTCGCGCTCCTCCAACCCGGCCAGCCACGTCACTCCCACCCGGTCCAGGTGGGCGGCGACCGCCCGTGCGTCGTCGACGCTGAGGTTGAGGATGACGCGCCCGGGTTCCGGGTTCTTGACCGCGACATCGGCCCGGCGGTCGATGAGGACCTTCACCGGGCCGAAGACGAGGAAGCCGTACTTGTCGACCGGCGGCGCGAACGCCTCGAGGTACCAGCCGCGCAGCCGGTCCGGGTCAGCCGTGCCGAGCAGCACGCTGCCGAGTGCGGGCAATGCCATGAGTTCTCCGATCTGTCGTGTACCCTTTATGTCCTGACCAGCCCCCGGATCACGAGGGCCTTTCGGGCAGCTCGCCGACCTGCTCGTAGCGGCGACTTGGCGAAGGCCAGGTAACCCCGTCCAGCTCCCACCCGCCACGGCCACCAGCGCGGTCATCTCGCTCGCCGGACCAGGCGCGCAAACTCGCGTACGTCGTCGACGAGCATGCCTGGCTGCTCCATAGCGGCGAAGTGACCGCCGCGCGGCAGGTTGGTCCAGTGCTTGAGAGTGGGCAGCGCGGTCTCGGCAAAGCGCCGGATCGGATGGCTGGCGTCGTCCGTGAACGCGGCCACACCGCATGGCATGGACAGCGGCCACGGTCCGCCCCAGGTGCGTCCGAAGTCGGCGTCCGTGCGCGTGGTCTCGTAGTAGAGGCGGGCGCTGGAGCCGGCCGTGGCGGTGAACCAGTACACGCTGACGTTGGCGAGCATCCGGTTCCGGTCGATGACCTCCTCGGGTACCTCCTTCGCGGGGCTCCACTTGCGGAACTTCTCCACGATCCAGGCCAGCTGGCCGACCGGCGAGTCGGTCAATCCGTACGAAATGGTCTGCGGTCGGGTCGATTGGATCTTCTGCCAGCCCAGGCCGTCCTGCGCGAACCACATCGCGTGCTCCAGCCGCGCCCGCTCGTCGTCATCGAGGCTCGCCAGCACTGCGAGATCCGGTGGCGGGAAAGTGACCAGCAGGTTCACGTGCACGCCGAGTACGTGTGCGGGGTCGCCCAGGCCCAGCTCCAGCGAGATGACCTTGCCCCAGTCCCCACCTTGGGCGATGTACCGGTCGTACCCGAGATCGCTCATCAGTTTCGCCCAGGTACGGGCCACCCGGGACACGCTCCACCCGCTCTCGCGGGTCGGGCCGGAGAAACCGAATCCGGGAATCGACGGGATCACCAGGTGGAACGCATCTGCCGGGTCGCCGCCGTATGCCCGCGGGTCGGCCAGCGGTCCGATCACATCGAGGAACTCGACGGGCGAGCCCGGCCAGCCGTGCGTGATGATCATCGGTACCGCCCCTGGTTCGGGCGAGCGTACGTGCAGGAAGTGCACGGACGCTCCGTCGATCTCGGTGCGGAACTGAGGGTGACGGTTGAGTTCGCGTTCGGCGGCCCGCCAGTCGAAGCGGGTACGCCAGTAGTCGGCGAGTTCTTTGAGGTAGCCAAGCGGTACGCCGCGACTCCAGCCGACCCCGGGCAGGTCGTCCGGCCAACGGGTGGCGGCGATTCGGTCGTGCAGGTCGTCCAGGTCAGCCTGCGGGATGTCTACGCGGAAAGGCCACACGGCAGGGTCTCCAGTGCTGCTCACCATTGGTACGATTCCGGGCAGCCCGGCGCGATGCACCTTCCAGGATGCTTTCCGGTTCGGGCGTGGCGCGGTTGTCAGAGGGGCGGAGCCTGCTGTACCGGGCGTCGCTGGCCGACCTCCCGGTGGCTACTGGCCGGCGCTGCCGGCGTGCAGGCTGGCTTGCTGGACATCGCGGTGTCTGTTACCGCACAGTAGGCAAGTGAGCTACAGCCAGCCCAGGAGGGGAGCCCAGGCCGACGACGTGCCGCGTGCGTTCGCGGACGCGGCGTCGGTCCGGGCGGGCCTTGCCGCACAGGGGTACCTCGCGGACGACAAGATCGCCGGGGTGGTGAGCCTGGCGGCCCGGCTCGGCAAGCCGCTGCTGGTCGAGGGCCGGCCGGAACCGGGAAGACGCAGCTGGCCAAGTCGGTGGCGCGGCTGGCGGCCCGCCCGCTCATCCGGCTGCAGTGCTACGAGGGCATCGATGGGTCCAAGGCACTGTACGAGTGGGACTACCGCAAGCAGCTGCTGTGGATCCAGGCGGCGCGCGGGGTAGTCCCTGAGCGCGATGAGGCCGTCCCATTCGCGGTCCAGGGTCGCGAGCGCCTTCTTCGTCGGCTCGGCCAAGCCGGGGCCTTAACCGCACCGCTCCGGCAGGTGCCGCACCACCCGGTCAGGGTGGTCGGTGAGCTGCATCGTCGCGCCCGGCTGGCCCTTCGGCCTGCCTGGCTTACGGCCGCTCTTCTTCCGCAGCGACTGCGGCGACGGCTTCGCCAGCCCGTCAGACGACGGGGCCTGGAGCTGTTCTGCGAGTTCTGCCCCACCCTGGCCGCCTAGTCCGCGACCCGCGACTCCAGCCCGGCAGTCCGCTCCCGCAGCTCAGCAGCGCCACCGCACATTAAATAGAGAAACGTCGAACCCATGCGCTGCCCACACCCAGCAAGGGGAGAGGAGACCTATCTAGCCTCGCTGGGTGAAAATAAATGTCAGGCGATCAACATGAAAGGAAAGTGCGTCTATGTTTAAAAGCAATTTGCGCAGGGGCGCGGTCGCGGTCGGCTCGGCGATGAAGGCCATTCCAGGGCGCGGCTGGCGGCGGTACGCCGTCGGCACCACGATCGTCGCGCTGGCGGCCGCCGGCACGGTCACGGCGACCGGGACGCTGCCCGCGCAGGCAGCGCGCGTGCAGGCCGCCCAGGCGGCGGCTCCCGCCTGGGGTGGCACGTGCACGCCGCCGGCCAGTCCCAGCCTTGCGGGCTTCCGGCAGGGCAAGGTATCCGTGTCCGGCGACACGTCCCTTCATTACGTCATCGGCGGCTCGGGGCCGGTCTTGGTGCTCCTCCACGGCTGGCCGATCACGTGGTGGGAGTTCCACACGGTCATGCCGAGCCTGTCCCAGCACTTCACGGTGATCGCGTTCGACCTGCCGGGGCTCGGCAATTCAGCGCCCTCCACCACCGGGTACGACACCGCCGCCGTCGCGACGATCCTTCACGAGGCGATCGGGGCGCTGGGCTACGGGTCCCAGGGCATCTCGCTCATGGGGCACGACTTTGGGTCCAATGTCGCCTACGCGTGGGCCCGGCTCTTCCCGGCCCAGGTCAGCCGGGAGATGGTGATCGAGACCGCGCTGAACGGGTACGGGCTGGAGAGCCTGGCCGGCTTCAGCTTCCACTTCACGTTCAACCAGCAGCCCGCGGCAGTGACCGAGGGCATCATCAACAACAGGCGCTCCTCCGACGCTTACCTGGACTACCTGTACACCTTCGCCGTCGTGCCAGGCGCCATCACCGCGCAGGACCGGCACGTGTGGGACGGCGACTACGCCTGCCCGGCGAACCGCGAGGCCGGCTACAACTACTACCGCGCCTTCACCCAGAACGCGACCTTCGACACCACGACCAACACCTCGAAGCTGACCGTCGAGGTCGCGGGCGTGGGCGGCGAGAACAGCTTCGGGAACTTCACCGCGACGTCCTTCGAAAACGTGGACTCCAACGTGCACACGATCATCGCGCCCGGCTCCGGTCACTACGTTCCTGAGGAGGTCCCGACCTTCCTCAGCACGTGCGCGACCCTGTTCTTCAGCCCGAACCCGCCAGCGACGGCGCCGGCGGGTTTCGAATCCTGCCTTCCTTAACCTGACACATCCCCACGGGCATTGGGTGGCTTCACCTAATCGGTGCGTGGCTATCGGGGGCAGATGAGAGATGTGGGGGGGGCCGCCCCGGGGGCGCCCCCCCCAAAAGAGGGGGGGGCGTGTTGAAAAGAAAAAAGGGCCGGGGCGGGGGAG
>JAICUO010000480.1 GCA_025935815.1 Streptosporangiaceae bacterium | reverse complement strand
TACGCGCCGGACAGCCGCCTGCCACGAGACGCCGGCTACGGCGATGACGAGGGATCGCCGCCGACAATGAAGGCGCCTGCCGCGCCAGGCGGTTTGGCGGCAGGTCACCGGATAGCGGGACCCGGTCGGCCGGGCCCGCCTGCCGGCACATGATCACAGGGGGAAAGATCAAACCGCACCTGATGGGCCAGCAGCCGGGGGACTCCCCGTCCCGGCAGGCCATCCGGTTCCGGGACAGCCTGGTCGTGGTGCTCGCGCTAACCGCCGGCGCGGTCAACGCGATGAGCCACCTGCAGCTGGGGAAGGTCTTCAGCAGCGTCATCACCGGCAACCTGGCGCTGCTGGGCGTGTCGGCGGCGCAGCGTGACGCGGGGCTGGCAGTCTAGGGCGGCCTGACGCTGGCCGGGCACGGCGCCGGGGCGCTGATCGGCGGGGCGCTCGCGGGACACCCGCCACAGCGCAGCCGGCCTGGCCGCGCCCGGTCACGCGCGCCCTGGCCGCCGAACTGCTCGTCCTGGCCGGGTTCAGCGGCGGGTGGCTCGCCGCCGACGGCCAACGGCCTCCTGACCGCCCAGCGCGGCGAGCTCGCCACCTCGTAACCCTGCCCGCACTCGCGCGTGCAACCCTGCCCGCCAGAACCCAGGAAGTCACGGGATGGCATTACGGCGGCGGCGGGGGGCCGTTAGTCCCCGGTACGCCCGGATGAGCGGCGCGCCAGTGGAAGCCGTCAGGGCAGCGCGTCGGTGGCCGCCGCCGGCACCCAGCTCTGCCTGGTGGCGTGCCCGGCCTGGCTCACTCCGCCGCGGGCGGCGCTCCCGGCTGGGCGCGCAGCCGGGCCGAGTAGATCGAGTAGCCGTCGAGGTGCCGGGCGACCGCGGTGGCGATGATGGTGGCGGTCATCATCGGCGCGATGATGCCGAAGCCGCCGGAGGTGAGCTCGAGGACCAGGGCCAGGCTAGCCAGCGGGGCCTGCATGCCCGCGCCGAGCATCGCGGCCGCGCCGACCATCGCGTAGGACCCGGACGGCGAGCCGGGCCAGGCCATCGACCACAAGATCCCGGCTCCGCCGCCCAGCACGGCGCCCGTGCTCAGGGTCGGGGTGAGCAGGCCGCCGGAGGCGCCGCTGCCCAGGCACATCGCCGTCACCAGTGGCTTGAGCGCGAACAGGGCCAGCAGCAGCCCGGCCCCGCCGGCCCCGGTGAACGCGTCGTCCGCCATGCCCTTGCCGTTGCCGAACAGCTGTGGGAAGGCGATCCCGAGCAGGCCGAGCGCGGTGAATGCCGCGAGCATCGCGGGGATCATCGCCCGCCCGCTGGCCGCGTGGTGGGAGACCCAGCCGACCAGCCGGGTGTAGCCGACCGCGAGCAGGCCGATGGCCGGCCCGGCCAGCAGTGCCCACGCCATCAGCGGCCAGGTGAGGTGGTAGGCGGGGATGCCCGGGTAGGTGGCGCGGGCGGGCAGGTACAGGTAAGAGGTGAAGGTGGCGGTCAGGCAGCAGGCGAGCGCGGGCAGCACGACGGGCAGGGCCAGCGTGCCGAGCAGGACCTCCGCGGTGAACAGCGCCCCGCCCAGCGGCACGTTGTACACGGCGGCCAGCCCGGCCCCGCCGCCGCAGGCGATCAGCAGCCGCCGCTGGGCCGCGGTCAGCGCGAACCGGTCGGCCAGGAGGCTGCCGGTCACCCCGCCGAGCAGCTTGGGCGCCTGCTCGCGGCCGAGCGAGGCACCCAGCCCGATGACGACCTCGGAGATGATTCCGGTGCCGAGCGAGCGTCGCGCCGACAGTCGGCCACCATGCCAGGCCACGTCATCCAGCTCGGACTTCTCGCCCTCCGTGAGCCGGCGCAGCAGGTACCAGGCGAGACCGCCGAGCGCCCCGGCGACCGCAAGGTCGATCACCCGGCGCCCGGCGGGGGCGCGCGCGACGGCGGCCTCGAAGCTGCCCGCGTGATGGAAAGTGCCGGTGTCATACCCGTAGGCCAGGTGCTGGACGTTGAACAAGACCACCATCATGGCGTCGCCGAGCAGGCCCGCGCCGACCCCGGCCGCCGCGACCAGCAGCCAGAAGACGAGGCTGAGGGAGGCCGGACCGTCGCCGGTAACGTTCGGCTGCTCGGTGGCTCCCCGGCCAGACGGCAGCCGCGACCTGATCACCGGCTGCGGGACCCGCAACCGCTCGCTGGGCCGTTCGCGCGTCATGGCCGCTCGTCTGCCGGTCCGCCGCGGACCGCTGCCGGGCACGGCCCCGCCACGCATAGCCCAGCGATCACCGCAGCCAGGCTTATTGATTCTGACACAGAAGCAATGATAGTTCTCTCACAGAGATAACTGGGAACGGCTGACAGTGGCCTGCGAGTCAGGCGGCGATGCCATCCCGCGCACCCGGCCCCTCGTCGCGGCGGCCACGCGCCAGGCTGGTCAGCGCCTGCCGTTGTCGGCCAGGGTAAGCACCAAGATCATCACGAACGACACCGCGAGCACGGTCGTCAGCAGCCCTCCCAGGTCAGATGGGCGCCCACGGCTGCGCAACTGCGACTCCCACTCCGCCATCCCGCCCGCGCCGGCCGCCAGCGCCGCCGCCGCGACGAACATGGCCGCGGAATAAACGGCCAGCACCGCGATCGCCGCCAGCGCGCCGGCGGCTGCCACCGCGTGCCACGCCCATACCGGAGGGCCAGGCGGCTGCCCCGGGCGGCCGCCGGCCGGGCTGATCACCGGGCCTCCGGCCCGGAGGAGGGGCCTTGCGTGTCGGCCAGCCGGTCAATGGCCAGGGCCAGGGCCTCCAGCGCGGGCACCGCGGCAGCCAGCGCCCGCTGCTGCCGGGCGGGCAGCGTCGACAGGGCCAGGTTCAGCACCGCGGCGTTAGTGGCCTGCCAGGCGAGCACCGCCTGCTGCCCGGACCCGGTGACGCTCAGTTCAACCGCCCGGCGGTCGTCCTCAGCGGCGACCCGGGCCACCAGCCCCCGCGCGGCGAGGGCGCTGACGATCGTCGCCACCGTGTTCGGCCGCATGTTCAGGAGCCGGGCCAGCTGGCCAGGCCGCGCGCCCGGGTGCTCGGCCAGCGCGCCCAGCAGCTCCAGCTGCGCCACCGCCAGCGCGTTCCCCGGATCAGCGACCCGCGCCCCGCGCCGCAGCGCCCGCCGCAGCCGGGCGATCCCCTCCGCCAGCCCGTCCGCCTGGAAAGCCGCACCGCGGCCGCCACGGCGGGAATCACCTGCGCTCACGCTAGCCTCCAGCCCCTGATCCCAGCCGCCCGGGGCCGGGAGGAAGGAACCCCCGGCGCCACGGGCCTTCACGCCTTGCACCCTGCCGATCCCGGGACCTGTAAGGGAACCCGTAATAGCTCTGATACAGAACTATATGAGCACAGGGTAAGGTCCTCCGAGCACCTCGGCCGCCGGTCGGACGCTATAGCCGGGCCGGTGAGTAGCGTGGCCATGGACCTTCGTTCTGGCCGCAAATGGGACAGGTGAACGAGCGGCTAGCACGGCCACTGGCGCTCTTGCGCCACTACCGGGTGCACGGTCACGGAGGCGGCTGGGCTGATCGTCATGGGCTGCATGCCGCTTTGGCCGGCCTGCCCGGAACCGGTCAGCCGCTCTGCATCCGGGCGAGGCCGTCGAGGAGGAAATCGAGTGCGAACTCGAACTCGGCGTCGTCATCGCACCGGCCGAGGGCGCCGCCGTGGGTGACCGCGAGGGCCATCTCCACGACGTAGGGATGGCTGGCGCCGAGTGCGCTGGCGAGCGCGGCGGCCGCCTCCGGCTCGAGGTCGCCGGAATCGTCGAACAGGGCCTGGGTGAACCCGAGAAGGCGGCTGCCGAGGATGTGCAGGGCGTGATGCGTTTGCGTGATCGAGAAGCCGCCTTCGCGCAGGATGCCGAGCACCCCGTTGACGTACTGCAGCGCAGCGGGCCCCGGCGTCGCCTGCGCCTCGACTATGCGCGGTGCCCACGGATGGCGCAGCATGACGCCGCGCGCGGCGAGCGATAGCTGCCGCAGCGACGCCTTCCAGCCGGCGCCCTCGGCGCTGACCGGGACCTGGCTGATCACGGCATCGGCCATGCCGTCAAGGAGGTCGTTCTTGCTGCGCACATGGGTGTAGAGGGACATCGCCTCGACACCCAGCTCCTGCGCGAGCCTGCGCATGCTGATGGACTCGATGCCCTCGCGGTCGGCGAGCTCGATAGCGGCCGCCATCACCCGCTCCCTGGTCAGCTGAGGGCGGCGCTCAGGACCCGCGGGATTCAGCGCGGAGAGCTTCACGCTGCCCGCCCTCGCCCGCGACCCCGGCTTGTGTCGCTCAAGAGGCCCCCTTGACTTCCTTACGCCGTAAACCTTATCTTTACGGCGTACGCATTAGTCCTTACTTCGTAAGGATGAGTTAAGCGTACCACTCACGTCGCCGGACCAGGAAGGGCAAGCCATGGCGAGCAGCACGACAGCCAGCCAGGAAGACCTCCCGCCGCAGCGGCGGGCCGGCAGCGGGCAGGACACGGGACCTGCCGCCCGGCGGGCTCCACGCGGAAGGAGAAGCACGACCATGCCTGCCACCCCCTGGCCATGCGCGCCATCATCCAGGACGGCTACGGGCCGCCGGAGCGGGTGCTCCGGCTCGAAGAGGTGCCCGTGCCGCCGGTCGGCGCCGGCGACGTCCTGATCCGGATGCGCGCCACCAGCGTCAACGCCCCGGACTGGGCCACCGTCACCGGAGTGCCGTACATCGGGCGCCTGAGCCACGGGCTGCGCCGGCCCAAGCGCCCGGTCCGGGGCAGCGACGTCGCTGGCGTGGTGGAGGCCGCCGGCGCAGGAGTCAGCGACCTGGCTCCCGGCGACGAAGTGCTCGGGACCACCGGGCTGGCCCGGGCCGGCGCCTTCGCCCAGTACGTGGCCGTGCCGGCGGCCCAGCTCGTCAAGAAGCCGGCCGAGCTCACGTTCAGCGACGCCGCGGCCTCGGTGATGACCGGGCTTGCCGCGCTAGTCGCCATGCGGGACGTGGCACAGGCAGGCGCAGGCACGCGCGTCCTGATCAACGGCGCCTCAGGCGGCGTCGGGACGATGGCGGTCCAGATCGCCAAGGTGCTGGGCGCGGAAGTCACCGGCGTGTGCGGTAGTGCCCGCAACATCGAGCTGGTCCGCATCCTCGGGGCCGACCACGTCATCGACTACACGCAGGAGGACTTCACCCAGACCCGGCAGCGTTTCGATGTGGTACTCGACAACGTGCTGAACCACCCGCCGAAGGCTACCGCGCGGGTGCTGGCACCACGAGGCGTGCTCATCCCGAACAGCTTCGGCTACACCGGCGGCCTCCTGGCAGGCCTGCCCAGGATGGCGAGGGCGGTGCTGATGGGGCGGCTGGGCCCCATCACCGTGAAGCTCGTGTCCCCCGCCGTGAACCGGGAAAACCTGACTGCGCTCGTCAGGCTCCTCGAATCCGGCGAGGTCAAGGTGGTCATCGACAAGACCTACCCGCTCGGCGATGCGGCGGGCGCCGTCACGCACATGCTGGAACATCGCGCCAGCGGCAAGATCGTCATCACGGGGTAGCGAGCGACACGGCGTGCCAGCCAACAGGGCACCGCGGCCGGGTACCGGATGAGCCGTGCTGGCCGAGCGGGTCGGCCTGGAACTGTCGTCAGCGTCGGTGTCGTGAGTCGCCGGCAGCGGTCCCGCTGGGCATGGTGGCCCATCCCCGCCATTCAGCCACCTTACCGGCGGGTACAGCAGGCGTCATGAACTGGACATGGAACGTGCGCAGCAACGACGGGCGATGAACGGGCTGGAATTCGCCCGCTGCACCACGGCCGGCGGATTCCGCCGGGTGCTCGTCCACGCCGCGCCCGGCCAGGCGAGCATCGAGATCATCGACTCCGGCGACCGCCTGGTGGTCCGCGCCACCCTCACCCGCTCCGGCGACTACACACCGATGACCTTGATCGAGCTCGACGGCACCGCGCTACGGCGCTGCGAGGTCTGGCCGGCGCGGGCTGGTCTTCACCACCGGCATCGTGATCACCCCGCGCCAGCCGCTGGCCGATGCCCGGCTCTACCTCGGTAACGGCTGGTTCCAGGCGATGACCCTCAACGGCATCACTCCCCAGCCATCCAGCCAGGGCGCCCAGGGGAACTGGCAGGTCTGGGACTTCGGCAACATCAGCTTCATCAAGCAACCGGGCGGGTGATCAGGCATAACCGGCACCGCCCAG
>JAICUO010000612.1 GCA_025935815.1 Streptosporangiaceae bacterium | reverse complement strand
GCCTGAGGTGCCGGTGAAGGCAGTGCTGGGAAAGACCGTGCTGGGAAAGACAGTGCTGGGAAAGACAGTGCGGGCGAAGACGGTGCGGGTAAAGAACGGTGCGGGTGAAGACAGGCAATAGAACGTAACGGCCAGGAAACCGGGGCGTCCGCCAGCGCTGGTACGTTGGCGTGTCAGTGCCCCCGCCACACGCCCGGCGTCGTTGCCGGCTGTAGGAACGTCTAAGGTGATAGTCGTGGACAGGCAGGAAGAATTCGTACTGCGCACGCTGGAAGAGCGGGACATCAGGTTCGTCCGGCTCTGGTTCACTGACGTGCTCGGTGCCCTTAAGTCCGTCGCCGTCGCGCCCGCCGAGCTTGAGGGCGCGTTCGCGGACGGCATCGGCTTCGACGGCTCAGCCATCGAGGGCTTCGCCCGCGTGCACGAGGCGGACATGATCGCCCGGCCCGACCCCTCGACGTTCCAGCTGCTGCCATGGCGCGGCGAATACCCCGGCGTCGCCAGGATGTTCTGCGACATCTTGCTGCCGGACGGCTCCCCGAGCTACGCCGATCCCCGCTGGGTCCTGAAGCGGAACCTGTCGCGGGCCTCGGAGATGGGCTTCACCTGCTACACCCATCCGGAGATCGAGTTCTTCTTGCTGCGCGACCGCCCGGAGGTCGGCAGCGTCCCGGTCCCGATCGACGTGGGCGGCTACTACGACCACACGCCGCACAGCCTGGCGCATGACTTCCGCCGGATGTCGATCACCATGCTGGAGGCCATGGGCATCTCGGTGGAGTACAGCCACCACGAGGGCGCGCCCGGCCAGCAGGAGATCGACCTGCGGTACGCCGACGCGCTGACGACGGCGGACAACGTCATGGCGTTCCGCCTGGTGATGAAGGAAGTGGCGATGGAGCAGGGGGTGTGGGCCACGTTCATGCCCAAGCCCTTCACCGAGTGGCCCGGCTCCGGCATGCACACCCACGTGAGCCTGTTCGAGGGCGACCAGAACGCATTCTACGAGGCGGGCGCGGAGTACCAGCTGTCGAAGACCGCGCGGGCGTTCATCGCGGGCCTGCTCAGGCACGCCCCGGAGATCACCGCGGTCTGCAACCAGTGGGTGAACTCCTACAAGCGGCTGTGGGGCGGCGCCGAGCGCACGGCGGGCGCCGGCGGCGAGGCCCCGGCCTATGTCTGCTGGGGGCACAACAACCGCTCCGCCCTGGTCCGCATCCCCATGTACAAGCCGCACAAGGGGAACTCAACGAGGCTGGAGTTCCGCTCGGTGGACGCCGCCTGCAACCCGTACCTGGCGTTCGCCTGCATCCTGGGCGCCGGCCTGAGGGGCATCGAGCAGGACTACGAGCTGCCGCCGGGCGCCGAGGACGACGTGTGGGCGCTCACCTCCGCCGAGCGCCGCGCCCTGGGAATTAAGCCCCTTCCGGCCGACCTCAACGAGGCCATCAAGGTCATGGAAAGCAGCGACCTGGTCGCCGAAATCCTCGGCGAGCACGTCTTCGACTTCTTCCTGCGCAACAAGCGGGAGGAATGGTCGGAGTACCGCCGCCACGTCACGCGGTACGAGCTGGACCGCTATCTTCCGATGCTCTAAAAAGGCGCTGCTCCGCGAATATTTCGCGGGATCTCAAGCTGGGTTGATCGTGACGTTGCCGATATCGGTGCTAGCGGTGATGACGCTGTTGGCGGTCGCGCCCTGCCGCACCGAGATGGTCGTGTGCCCGACGCGGGTACGCGCGCCTACCTTATAGACCGCGGCCCTGGGCAGCGTCAGCCGGACCTCGCCGGCGTTCGCCGTGGCGCGGACGGAGTCGGGGACGGCGGTGAACGCCGCGATGATAGAGCCGGCCCGGGAGGACAGCTCCGCTGCCCGCGATCCCAGCGCGGTCGCGGTGATCGCCCCGGCGATGGTCGTCGCGCTCACCGGCCCGGCCAGCGAGGCCAGCACGATCGCGCCCTCACGGTCGCTGACCCGGACGGTCACCCCGCGCGGGACCGCCACCGTGTAGCCGACCCCGCAGTTCAGCTGGGTCGGGCAGGAGTACGACAGCGTGAGCGTGGTGCCGTACATGGTCGTGGCCACGGAATGGCTAGTCACCGGGGGCTTGGCGTCGTTGGAATAGGAGGGATGCTCGGTCACCGCGATCGTCGTCCGTGAGCTGCCGGTAACGGTGATCATGCCCGCCCCGCCGTTGATCACGACCGCGGCGACCGGCGAGGTGACGGTGTAGGACTTCGCGGGCGCGGTGGTCGCGTGAGTGGACGAACCGAGGAGGCCGCACCCGTTGAGCGCGGGCATGACGGCGCATGCGGCTAGCAGGACACCGCATGCCCGCGCAAAACGCGAATCTCTGGACACGCTTGAGATTAACCTACGAAGGCAGCTCCGGCAGGTGCATTCAAGCTCATGAATCACTTTGGTGCATTTATGCATTGCGTGATTTGCGTCACGTGCTATTCCTCGTAGCGTCCGCCCAGGTAACGGGCCAAGAACTGCTCGGCGGCGGTGTAGAACTTGATCCGGTTCGCCGGCTTGGCGAATCCGTGGCCCTCATCGGGGAACAGCATGTACTCGTGCTCGATGCCGGCCTCGCTCAGCGCGGCGACGATCTGCTCGGACTCGGCCTGCTTGACCCGCGGATCGTTCGCGCCCTGCGCGATCAGCAGCGGGATGCGGATGTCGCGCGCCCGCGACAGCGGCGAGCGCGACCACAAGAACGCCTCGTCCTCGACCGGGTGACCGACCCGCCGGTACAGTGCAGCCCTGGCCGTCTCCCAGTAGGGCGGGATCGTCTCCAGGAGCGTCTTGAGGTTGGACGGCCCGACGATGTCCACCGCGCAGCGGAACACGTCCGGCGTGAACGTCGCGCCGACCAGCGCCGCGTAGCCGCCGTAGGAGCCGCCGTAGATGGCGACCCGGGACCGGTCGGCCCAGCCCTGGCCGACGATGTAGCCGACCGCGTCGATCAGGTCGTCGTGCATCTTGCCGCCCCACTCCCGGTCGCCGGCGGCGACGAACGCCTTGCCGTACCCGACCGAGCCGCGGTAGTTGACCTGGACGCACAGGTATCCCCGGTTGGCGAGCCACTGCGCCTCGGGGTCGAACCCCCACGCGTCGCGGGTCTGCGGCCCGCCGTGCACGTTGAGGACCGCGGGCAGGCCCTGGCGCCCGTGCCCGGGCGGGAACGTCACGTAGCCGTGAACGACCAGGCCGTCGCGGACGGTGAAGGTGAACGGCTCCATGGGGGCCAGCTCATAGCCCGCCAGCGCCGGCTGGTGCTCGAACAGGAAGCTGGCCGACTTCATCGCCCGGTCGTAGAGGTAGTACGGGACGGGGCCGGCGTCGTTGGTGAAGCCGACGAGCCAGGTCGTGTCCGCGTCGTCGCGCCCGACGATCCGGGGGTCGCCGGGATGCAGGGCCCGGATCGCCTTGAAGTCATCGGCGACCGACGGGTCGAGCACCACGTACTCGGTCCGCTCCTTGAGGATCGTGACGACCTGCGGTTCCAGCGTGTCCGGGTGCACCAAGGCCCCCGAGACGTCGGCGTCGGGGTCCTCGGTGATCACCGTCTGCGCGCCGGTCGCCAGGTCGACCCGGGCCAGCCGCCCGGTGTTGGACCCGGCCGCGCTGATCATCAGCAGCGACTGCCCGTCCTCGCTGAAGGTCACGACGTCGGTCGACGTGGCGTCCTCGGCCGGGATGGTCAGCAACGTGCGCCAGTCGGCCGTCTCGGAGTCGCGGACGAGCAGGTCAAAGCTGCCGTCCGGCAGCGGCGCGATCGCGCCGAGCACCCGCAGGTCCTCATCGGCCAGCCAGCCGGCGTAGCCAGGGTTGGCGATCTCCTTGACCAGCTCACCGCTGGCCAGGTCCAGCCGGTACACGTCGTGCAGCTGCGGGTTGTCCTTGTTCATCCCGACGAGCGCCTCGCCGGGCTTGCGCTTGCTGGCGCCCAGGAGCATCGCGTGGATGCCCTCAAACGGGGTCAGGTCGCGCCGGTCAAGGCCGGGCGAGGCCAGGTCGACGTCATACAGCCGCCAGTTCTCGTCGCCGCCGGCGTCCTGGATGTAGAACACGTGCCGGTTGTCATGCGCCCAGCCGAAGAACCGGATGCCCCGGTCGGCGTCTTGGGTGAGCGCCCGCGCGGCATCCAGGTCCACGCCCCCGGCGACGTGCTCATTCCCGGCGGCGACCGGCGCGACCCACACGTTGAGGACGCCGTCCAACGGCGCTATCCAGGCCAGTCGCGACCCGTCAGGGGACAGCTTGGGGCTGGACCGCTCAGGGTTGCCGAAGAGCACGCTACGCGGGATGAGTTCGACCATGCGGATAGGTTACTCGGGCGCCCGCGCCCGCCGGCTGCCCGAGCATCTCGCGCGCGTTACTGGAGGGTTTCGCTGGATGTCGGGTCGCCGGTATACGGTCTTACCTGTGAGCGGCATTCGTACCTCCCTGGCAGGCCGGCTGGCGCGCATGGGGCTGGCGGACGTGCCCCGGGCCGAGCGGATGCTCGCCGAGCTCGGCGTTTGCGAGGGCAGCATCAGCCCCGAGGACGAGGGCCTGCTCGCCGCGCTGGCGACCGCCGCCGATCCTGACCTGGCGCTGAGCAGCCTGGGCCGGATCGCCGAGCGCGACCGCGCCATCCTGGCCGAGCTGCACG
>JAICUO010000165.1 GCA_025935815.1 Streptosporangiaceae bacterium | reverse complement strand
GGCAATCCGGCCTCGTGGGCGCTCGCCGAGCACGCGCGTGACGAGTCCGGTGGCCTCATCGACTCGGTGACTGACCGGGAGATCCTGGCCGCCTACCGGACCCTGGCCCGCGAGGAGGCCGTATTCGGCGAGCTCGGCTCGTCGGCCAGCGTCGCCGGCCTGCTCAAGGCGGCTGCCGCGGGCAAGATCCCGGCGAGCTCGCGAGTAGTCTGCACGATCACCGGCAACGGCCTGAAGGACCCGGACTGGGCGCTGTCGGGCGCCCCCGCCCCGACGACTGTCCAGGCGGACGCGGGCGCGGCGGCGGCGGCGCTCGGCCTCGCATGAGGTGGATAAATGACGTGGGCTGAGTCGGCCTTCCAGGTCCGGGTGCCGGCCACCAGCGCGAACCTGGGGCCGGGGTTCGACTCACTCGGGCTCGCGCTGAGCTTGCACGATGAGGTCCAGGCGCGGGTCATGCCCGCGGGGCTGGACCTCAGCGTGACCGGCGAGAGCGCGGGCGACGTCGCTGACGCGGGGGAAAAGCACCTGGTGGTGCGGGCCATGCGGGCCGCGTTCGATGACCTGGGCGTCCGCCAGCCGCCCGGTCTCGCCGTGCACTGCGTGAACCGCGTACCGCACGGCCGCGGCCTCGGCTCCTCCGCCGCCGCGATCGTGGCGGGCATCCTGGCCGCGCGGGCGCTCGCCGGCGCCGGCACCAGCGCCGATGCGGCCTTGCCGCTGGCCACCGAAATGGAAGGCCATCCCGACAACGTAGCGCCCTGCCTCTATGGCGGCCTTACCATCGCCTACCTTTCCGGGGGGTGCACGCCAACCCCCCGGAAAGTGCGGGCGATCCAGCTGGACCCATTGCCGGCGATCGTTCCGGTGGCGGTCATCGCGCCTGAGCCGGTGAGCACCGAGCTGGCGCGGGGCCTGCTCCCTGAACGGGTGCCGCACGCCGACGCGGCGCGCAACGCCGGCCGATCCGCGCTGCTCATCGCGGCCCTCACGTCCACGCCAGCCGTACTGCTGGACGCCACCGAGGACTGGCTGCACCAGGACTACCGCGCGCCCGCCATGCCCGCCACGAATGACCTCGTGCGGCGGCTACGGGCGGCGGGGATCCCAGCCGTTGTTTCCGGAGCCGGGCCTTCCGTGCTAGCTTTCCTACAAGCCGCCGTACCTGGTGGCCCGGTGATGGATTCAGCGCTGCTGGATTCAACCGTACGGGAAACGGGTATTGGTTGGCTCATAAGCTCGCTTGACGTCGAGAGACGGGGCGCTAGCGTGGCACCGGTCGTACCGAGCGTCCGGTGAAGCCGGCCTGGTCGAGTACCGACAGTCATCGCGTGGCAGTTTATACCCCTTTCTCGCGACTTGGATGGCTGCGAAGGAATGCCGTGCGCACAGCTAGTGTTAAGCTAGGTGCAGCATCAGTTGCCCCCTCAGGGCAGGTGCTGGTCATCCACACGTCACCTGGGGCGGTAACGTATACCTGCCCAGGGAGTGGGCTTTCGGCATCATGCCAGGAGAGCGCCCCGTTCGCCTGCGCAGTAGCCCGTTTCAGACCTCCCCGCCGCGGACCCGGATGCGGGACCGGAGAGACGGACATACGAGGGGTGCCGAGCAGATTGCGAGCGGGGGCGCCAGGTACGCGGTCACCCAAGTACGGGGCGACCAAGTACCGGAAGACCGGGTGCCAACCAAGTGTGCTAACGGAGCACGGATCCGAGTGCGAATCGTGGACGAGGATCCGGCTCTCGCGGGCAAAGTAAGCCGGGGTTGAGGCGCGGGCCGGGTCGGGAAGACACCCAGGCGGCCGAACATAATGGAAGGACCATTAGTGAGCGACACCACCGAACTCCTTAGCGACGCGGCCGCCGCGTCCGAGGATTCCCCCATCGGTCATTCGGCCGTCGGCGCTGAAGGTTCCGCCGCCCCGTCCCGGCCGCAGGGCCGCCCGGTCGGTGACCTCTCGAAGCTGCTCGTTCCTGACCTGCAGAAGATCGCGCAGCAGCTGGGCATCCCCGGAGCGGGGCGGATGCGCAAGGGCCAGCTCGTCGCCGCGATCGAGGAGCACCAGGCGGCCGGGCGTTCCGCCGCCGTAGAACTGTCAGCCACGCGAGGAGCCTCTGCGGGAGCAGGCGCGTCTCGCCCCCTGAATCAGGACGCTATGGAAGCAGGCACATCCATTCAGCCGGGCATTGGCGAAGCCGCGCAGGCAGGCGGCATTGGCGCCGCGCCGCGAGCTGACGCCCTCCCGGCAGGAATTGGCGAGCACCCCGCCAGCACTCCCGTGCCAGTGAGCAGCGGGGACAGCGCGCAGGTCACCTCCGCCGCCGCGCAAGGGAACCAGTCCCCGGGGGACCAGTCGCACGGCGGCGACGCGAGCGAGGCCGCCCACGGCGACGGGCAGGGCATTGAGGGCCAGTCCGGCGATGGCCGACGGGACCGGCGCCGCAGCAGCAGCCGTGACCGTCGTGACGGTCGTGACAGCCGTGACAGCCGCGATGGCAACCGGGACCGGGAGCCTGCGGCCGCGGGCCGCTCCGCCGGGAACAGCCAGGGCGCCCAGGCGGCGCCGCCCACCGCGAACCGTGACGTCCGCGACAACGCGAACCGTGACGTCCGCGACAACGCGAACCGTGACGTCCGCGACAACGCGAACCGTGACGTCCGCGACAACCGGAACGACGACGACGACGACCCTTCGGGCCGCCGCCGGGGCCGCGACCGGTACCGCAACCGTAACCGGCGCCGTGGCGAGCGGCAGGGCGGCGGCGAGCCGGAGGCGGTGATCGCCGAGGACGACGTGCTGATTCCGATCGCCGGCATCCTCGACCTGCTGGACAACTACGCGTTCGTCCGCACCACCGGCTACCTCTCCGGCCCGAACGACGTCTACGTGTCGCTCTCCCAGGTCCGCAAGCACGGCCTGCGCAAGGGCGACGTCATCGAGGGCGCCGTGCGCCAGCCGCGCGACGGCGAGCGCCGGGAGAAGTTCAACGCCCTCGTCCGCCTGGACAAGATCAACGGGCTTGACCCCGAGCAGTCGCTGCACCGCCCGGAGTTCTCCAAGCTAATCCCGCTGTACCCGCAGTCGCGGCTGCGGCTGGAGACCGACCCCGCCAACATGGTGACCCGGATCATCGACCTGATCTGCCCGATCGGCAAGGGCCAGCGTGGCCTGATCGTCTCCCCGCCCAAGGCTGGCAAGACGATGATCCTGCAGGCGATCGCCAACGCCATCACCAAGAACAACCCGGAATGCCACCTCATGGTCGTCCTCGTGGACGAGCGGCCTGAGGAGGTCACCGACATGCAGCGCACGGTCAAGGGCGAGGTCATCCACTCGACCTTCGACCACCCGGCTGACGACCACACCGCGGTCGCCGAGCTCGCCATCGAGCGCGCCAAGCGCCTGGTGGAGATGGGTCACGACGTCGTCGTGCTGCTCGACTCGATCACCCGGCTCGGCCGCGCCTACAACCAGGCGGCGCCGGCCAGTGGCCGCATCCTGTCCGGTGGTGTCGACTCGACCGCGCTCTACCCGCCCAAGCGGTTCTTCGGCGCGGCGCGCAACATCGAGAACGGCGGCTCGCTGACCATCCTGGCGACCGCCCTCATCGAGACCGGCTCCCGGATGGACGAGGTCATCTTCGAGGAGTTCAAGGGCACCGGCAACATGGAGCTGCGGCTGCGCCGCGAGCTCGCCGACAAGCGCCTGTTCCCGGCGGTCGACGTGGACGCCTCCAGCACCCGCAAGGAAGAGATCCTGCTCGCCCCCGACGAGCTCAAGATCATCTGGCAGCTTCGCCGGGTGCTGCACGCCCTGGAGCCGCAGCAGGCGCTTGAGCTGCTGATGGAGCAGATGCGCAAGACGCGCAGCAACGCCGAGTTCCTGCTCCAGGTCCAGAAGACCACCCTCGGCGTCAACGACCGCTAAGCCGGGTCGCGCCCGGCGGGGAATTCCGGTCGGGCGCGACTGGTTACAGCGTCTGGCAGACTATAAGCCGCACGTAAGCGGTACCGGTTCACGCCACAAGGACCCGCCTAGGCAGGCCGGCGACCCGGCGACCGCATGATGGCAAGGAGCCACCTTCATGAAGCCTGAGATCCACCCCGAGTACAACGCCACGACCGTGACCTGTGGCTGCGGTGCCAGCTTCGTCACCCGGTCGACCGCGCCCAACGGCGTGATCCACACCGACGTGTGCTCGCAGTGCCACCCCTTCTACACCGGCAAGCAGAAGATCCTCGACACCGGTGGCCGCGTTGCCCGCTTCGAGAAGCGGTTCGGCGCCATGGCGCGGGGCGCTGGAAACAACAGCGGCACCAAGGCCGGCAAGAAGTAACAAGCGCTAGGCTTAACGCCCGTGCGGCCCGGCCGCACGGGCGTTCGCCCGTTCAGGCGGAAAAGGCTTCCGTGAACGAGTCGCCACCATCCGTTACGCATGGATTTGAGAGAAGGTTTTGCTCGTGTTCGACAAGCTCGGCGACCTGGCGAGTGAGCACGCCGAACTGGAGCGTGCCCTCGCCGATTCCGCCGTGCACGCGGACCCCGATCAGGCGCGCACGGTGGCCAAGCGTTACCACGAGCTGACCCCGGTCGTCGCCGCCTACCGCGAGTGGCAGCAACTCAGCGATGACCAGCAGGCCGCCCGCGAGCTGGCGCACGAGGACGCTTCGTTCGCGGCAGAAGCCGACGTCCTGGCCGCCCGCCGCGCGGAGGTCGAGGAGCGGCTGCGCACACTGCTCGTCCCCAAGGACCCCAACGACAAGCGCGACACCATCCTGGAGGTCAAGGCGGGCGAGGGCGGCGATGAATCCGCGCTGTTCGCCGGGGACCTGCTGCGCATGTACCAGCGCTACGCCGAGCGGCACGGCTGGAAGACCGAGATCATCGACTCCACGCTGACCGGGCTCGGCGGCGTCAAGGACGCGACCATCGCGGTCAAGGCGGGCCGCAGCGGTGAGGGCGCGTGGTCGCGGCTGAAGTACGAGGGTGGCGTGCACCGCGTGCAGCGGGTCCCGGTCACCGAGTCGCAGGGTCGGATCCACACCTCGGCGGCCGGCGTCCTGGTCATGCCGGAGGCGGACCCGGTGGACGTGCAGATCAACGACAACGACCTGCGGATCGACGTTTACCGGTCCTCAGGGCCCGGCGGGCAGTCGGTCAACACCACCGACTCCGCGGTCCGCATCACCCACGTGCCGACCGGCATCGTGGTCTCCTGCCAGAACGAGAAAAGCCAGCTGCAGAACAAGGAGTCGGCGCTGCGGGTGCTCCGGGCGCGGCTGCTCGCCCAGGCTGAGGCGGATGCCGACGCCAAGGCGGCGGCCGAGCGCAAGGCCCAGGTCCGCACGGTCGACCGGTCCGAGCGGGTCCGTACCTACAACTTCCCCGAGAACCGCATCTCCGACCACCGGGTTGGCTACAAGGCCTACAACCTGGACCAGGTCATCGACGGCGACCTCGACGCGGTCATCGACGCGCTCGCCGCGGCGGAGCTGCAGGAGAAGCTCGCAGAAGGGGCATGAGGCGCCCTTGACGCTGCTGCTTGACGAGATCGCGCTCGCCACGGCCCGGCTGGCCGAGGCTGGAGTCGAATCGCCGCGCGCCGACGCGGAGCTGATCGCGGCGCACGTGCACAACGTCAAGCGCGGCGAGCTGCACACCGTCCCGGATGCGGCTTTTGACGCCACCTTCTGGGCCGACATCGCCCGGCGGGCCAACCGGGAGCCGTTGCAGCACATCACCGGGCACGCCTACTTCCGGTACCTCGACCTCGACGTGGGCCCCGGGGTGTTCGTGCCTCGGCCGGAGACCGAGGTGATGACCGGCTGGACGATCGACCGACTACGCGAGATGGACGTGGCCGAACCGGTCGCCATCGACCTGGGCACCGGGTCCGGTGCCATCGCCTTGTCAATCGCGCAAGAGGTGCCGCGCGCGCGGGTGCACGCCGTGGAGGCCGACCCGCTCGCCCGCGGCTGGGCCGAGCGCAATATCACCCGCTACGTCGACTCCTACACGGCCGGCCGGGTGCTCCTGCACGCCGGCGACTTCACGCAGGGACTGTCCGGCGCGGGCGGGCTGGCGCCACTCGCCGGGCTCGCCGGGACGGTCGACCTAGTGGTCAGCAACCCCCCGTACATCCCGGTCGGCGCCGACGTGCCACCCGAGGTGGGGGAGTACGACCCGTCGGCGGCACTGTGGAGCGGCGCCGACGGCCTGGAGGCGATGCGGGCGGTCGAGCGGATCGCGCGGCGATTGCTCCGGCCGGGAGGCCTGGTCGCGGTAGAGCACGGCTGGCAGCAGGGCGCGGCCGTGTACTGGATCTTCAGCGAGGAAGCGGGATGGCGTGACACCCGCAATCACAAGGACCTCGCCGGCCGCGACCGCTTCGTGACGGCTGTATCCCCTGGGGGCTAGAAACCAAGCCCCCAGCCCCCGGGTCGGCCTCCCTTTAGGCGCGTCGTTCCTCCCTCCCTGCGCTCAGTCGTTCCTCCTTCGCTCCGGTCAGTCGGGGGCAACGCGGGGTGGCCGACAAACCTGTGGGCCGGCTAACAAGGCACTAATGCTGTGCCGGTGGTCCTAGGATGTAAAGCGATGAGCGCGCGATACGACTGCGCGGACGCGCAGCAACGAGAAGCCGGGATTTCGGCCGCGGTAACTACGGTCCAGGCGGGTGGCCTCGTGGTCTTGCCTACTGACACCGTGTACGGGCTGGGCGCCGACGCGTTCTCGCCGGAGGCGGTCGCGGCCTTGCTGGCGGCCAAGGGGCGCGGCCGCAGCATGCCACCCCCCGTCCTGGTTGGCAGCGTGCGCGCGGCGGCGGCGCTGACGGAGACCCTGGGGGCGTTCGGCCAGGATCTCATCGATGAGTTCTGGCCGGGGCCGCTGACCCTGGTCCTGCGCGCGTCGTCCACCCTGAAGTGGGACCTAGGCGACACCAACGGGACCGTCGCCGTCCGGATGCCGCTGCACCCGGTGGCGCTCGAACTGCTGCGGCGCACCGGGCCGATGGCGGTGAGCAGCGCGAACAAGACCGGCGAGCCCGCTACGACGACCGCCGCCGAGGCCGAAGGGCAACTCGGCGAGTCGGTGGAGGTCTACCTAGACGGGGGACCGTGCGCCGACATCGTGCCGTCGACGATCGTGGACCTGACCAGCGGCATGCCGAGGGTCCTGCGCGCGGGCGCGGTCAGCTTCGACCGGCTGCGCAAGGTCGCGACGATCATCGACATCCCTGCTACGGGCGCCTGACCTGGTGCCGCCGTGCGCGATTACCTGTTCATCCTGATCATCGCGGCGACGGTGACCTACCTGCTGACCCCGCTCGTGCGCTCGCTGGCAATCAAGATCAACGCTCAGCACGCGGCGCGCAGCCGGGACGTGCACACGGAGCCGACGCCGCTGATCGGCGGCCTCGCCATGTACGGCGGGCTGGTGGCAGCGCTGCTGGTCGCCGAGCGGCTGACCTACCTCAGGTCGGCGTTCCCCTCCGCGCGCACGGTAGACGGCCTGCTGGCCGCCGGCGGCCTGCTGGTCCTGATCGGGATCGTGGATGACCGCTGGGGGATGAGCGCGATCAGCAAGCTGGCCGGCCAGATCGCGGCCGGCGGCATCCTCGCCTGGAGCGGCGTGTACCTGCCGTGGCTGCCACTGCCCGGCGGGGACACGTTCGTCCTCGAGCCGGACCTGAGCTACACGCTGACGATCTTGCTCGTCGTCGTCACGATCAACGCGGTGAACTTCATCGACGGGCTGGACGGGCTGGCCGCGGGCGTGGTCGGCATCGCCGGCCTGTCGTTCCTGATCTACTCCTACACGCTGACGAACTCGCTGAAGATCCCGTCCCAGTCGGTGCCCGCGGTCGCCTCCGCGGTGCTGGTCGGCATATGCGCCGGGTTCTTGCCGCACAACTTCAACCCGGCCCGGATCTTCATGGGCGACACCGGCGCGATGCTGATCGGCTTGCTGCTCGCCTACGGCCCGATCTCCAGCACGCTGTCGCTCGATCCCGGCCTCCTCGTCACCTACTCGCAAGGGCAGCACCCGCTGAACCGGTTCCCGACCATCTTGCCGCTGCTCCTGCCGGTGGCGATCCTGGTCATCCCGTACACGGACCTGCTGCTGGCGGTGATCCGCCGGACCGCGGCGGGCAAGTCGCCGTTCTCTCCCGACCGGATGCACCTGCACCACCGGCTGCTCAGCATGGGGCACTCACACCGGCAAAGCGTCCTGCTGATGTACCTGTGGGCGGCGCTGTTCTCCGGCACCGTCGTCGGCTTGTCGGTCGTGCGCACCGGCCTGGTCTGGCTGGCGGTCGTCACCGTCGTCGCCCTGGCCGCCCTCCTGCTGGTGACGGTCCCACAGTTGCGCCCCTGGCACGCACGCGAAACGCGAGCGCGGGCCGGCGTCCACGCCGCCGCCCCCGGCTTCGGGGCGCCTGGCCTTCCCAGCGGACTGCCCGTCCCCGGCCCGGCGCCGATGCCCGGCCGCTACTCCGCCCCGCCCGTCTCCGCGGGCCCGCCCTCATCTCCGTTCCCGCCCGCCCCGCACATTCCGCCCGGCCCGCCCGCGATGCCGGCTTGGCCGGACGCAGCCGCGATCACTGAGGGTCATGAGACGGGCGAGCCTGCTGAGACCCGAGATGCGAGCAATCCCGCATCGCGCTGGTCCCTCGACGACCTCCCCGCGCCGCCGCGCTATCCCCGCCGCTAGCGCGTCCCCCGGTACCGCCCGCGTCACGACCGCGGCGCGGTTTTCACGTTCGTGGGTCATTTCCGGTGCCATCGCGTGCCATCGCGCCGGAAATGACTCGCGATCACGAAGATGCTGATCCCAGGCGGCGGGGCAGGGTGAAATCTCTGCTTCCGCGCAGCCGGCCCTCCGCCGGGGCCGCGGCGGGGCAGCTACCGCCGGTGACCGCGCCTTCGCGCACGCGCGGTTAGGGGTTCCGCAACATGGTCATGTAAAGTCAGTAATCAGGTAAAGACAGAGTCAAAAAGTTTGTGATACGCTTCACAAGCACCCTCGGTATAGGCGAGAGAGAGGCCCGTGATACCGTACGTGGACCTACCTGGGCAGTTTGGCCGCGACAGTGACGCGGCCGTGTCCGCACGGCCCACGCGTGCCTGTCCGGGGAGGCTCCCCTGGGATATCAACACCCCGGGCGATGATGCCGTCGATCCCTCAGGAGCCCGCAGATGATGGCGACCTACGCCAGCGTCGTCCGGCGATCAGCCGCGCTGACCAGCGTGGTGGCTGCCGTGATGATTGGCATCTGCGCCGGCGTGGCCGGGGCGAAGGGCGCCTACGGCTCCCTGGTGGGCATTGGCATCGTCGCGGCCTTCTTCGGGATCAGCATCCTCGCCGTCGGCAAGGCGTCGAAGGTCAGCCCGATGGTCATGATGGCGGTCGCGATGGCGACCTACCTCATCAAGATCATCGCCTTCATCATCATCGTGGTCGCCCTGCGCCACGTGACGGCCTTCAACCCCAAGGCGCTCGGCTTCACCGCGATCATCCTCATCATCGCCTGGAGCATCGCCCAGGTCGTCACCATGATGCGGACGCGGATGCTCTACGTGACCCCCGAAGAGGAGCGGTAGGAGTGGTTACGATGAGCGCGCCGGAGCGCCCACCGGGACAGCAGCCTGACGACCAGCCCGGTTTCGGGTTCCAGGACGCGGATCCTGGCGACTCGGGTCGGCCTCGGCTGGACCTGCCGGACAAGGTCGCCGGGCCACCCCGCGTGAGTCGTGGCCTGGCGGGCCGTCGCCACCAGACGTGGGCGAGCCGGTACGCCAGCGGCATGGGCAGCGAGACGGGAGCGGAGGCGAAGTCCCCCATGGGCCGCGGAGCCGGCTGGGAGGTCTTCAGTTACCTGCTCGCCGGCATGGCGACCTACGGCGGCCTTGGCTGGCTGATCGGGCACTTCACCCGCATACAGCTGCTTTTCCCGATCGGCATGCTGGTCGGGCTCGCGATATCGCTGTGCTGGATCGTCTACAAGTACGGTCGGCAGAAGTGACGAACATGAAGATCATGCGGGCCGCAGCGGGTCACCGCGCGCGCCGCCGGAGGAGAAACCCCCGAGAGGAGATTTGCCGGTGACCGGTGACGTCGCGGTATCCGCGGCTGCCACGGGCGGCTGCCACATTTTCAGCGGGTGCGGCTATCCCGCGCCGGGGCTGCAGAATTTCGACTTCAGGCCCCTATTCACGATCGGATCGTGGGGCTTCACCAAGCCTGAGCTGATCGCGGTCTTGTGCGGGGTCATCGTGGTCGGGTTCTTCTCGGTCGCGTTCGCGAAACCCAGGCTGATCCCCGGGAAGACGCAGAGCCTCGGCGAGCTCGCCGTTCTCGCCGTGCGGGACCAGATCGTCCGCCCGGTGCTCGGGAAGAAGGGCGACAGCTACCTGCAGTTCATCGTCCCGTTGTTCTTCTTCATCTTCATGATGAACCTGATGGAGCTGATCCCGCTCTTCCAGTTCCCGGTGATGTCGCGGATCGGCTTCGTCTGGCCGCTCGTCTTCGGCGTCTACATCCTGTACTGGTACCTGGGCTTTAAGTCCAAGGGGTTCATCGGCTACTTCAAGTCGTGGATCCCGCCGGGCGTTCCATGGCCGATCGTGATCTTCGGCCTCCTCGGCCTGGTCGAGATCCTCAAGTACACCATCTTCCAGCCGTTCACCCTGGGTGTCCGGCTGTTCGGGAACATGTTCGCCGGCCACCTGCTGCTGACGATCTTCATGGTCGCCACCTGGTACTTGACGAGCCTGTCGGTCGGCCTGCTGTACGCCGCCGGCTCGGTCTTCATGGTGCTCTTCGTCTTCCTGCTGGAGTCGCTCGTCAGCCTCCTGCAGGCGTTCATCTTCAGCACCCTGACCGCGACCTACATCGCGGACTCGCTTGAGCACGGGCACTGAGCAGCCCGCGCCGAAGGCCGGCCGCACCGGTCGGCAATAGTTCCATAAGCAAAGCTAGCCCGGCGGGAAACGCGAACCTGAACCGCATCCGCCGGACCGACCGCAAAGGAAGAGAACAATGTCCCTCGCCGCCACCGTTCCCGCTGTCGCCGACCAGGTGATCAACATCAAGCGGCTCGGTGCCCTGGGGTATGGCCTCGCGGCCATCGGCCCCGGCATCGGCATCGGCCTGGTCTTCGGCCACGCGATCGAGGCCATGGCCCGCCAGCCCGAGGCCAGCGGCCGCATCCAGCTGTACATGTGGATCGGCTTCGCGCTAACCGAGGCGCTGGCCCTCATCGGCCTTGTCGCCCCGTTCATCTTCGCGAGCTGACTGAAGGCCCCCGTTAGGGAAGGGACAAGCGAGCATGACGCTTCCCATAGCTGCCGAGGCGGCACAGAACCCGCTGCTCCCCAACTGGGACGAGTTCATCATCGGGACGGTGGTCTTCCTCATCGTCTTCGGCCTCCTCGGCAAGCTGCTGCTGCCGCGGATCACCAAGACGCTGGCGGAGCGCGAGGACGCCATCGAGGGCGGGATCAACCGCGCCGAGAACGCGCAGAAGGAAGCCGCCGACCTGCGCGAGCAGTACCGCGCGCAGCTGGCCGAGGCCGCCCGCGAGGCATCGCGGCAGCGTGAGGCCGCCCGAGAGGAGGGCGCGCAGATCGTCGCCGAGATGCGCGAGCAGGCCCAGGCCGAGGCCCGCCGGATCGTCGACGCCGCCCAGGCGCAGATCGCCGCCGAACGCCAGCAGGCCCTGCAAAGCCTGCGCGCAGAGGTGGGCAGCCTGGCGACCGAGCTGGCCAGCCGGATCGTCGGCGAGTCGCTGGCCGACACCGCACGGCAGGGCCGGATGATCGACCGCTTCCTCGCCGAGATCGACAACGGGACCGGCACCGCCGCGAGCACCTCGGCCCCCGCCGGGAGCGGGCGCTAATGCGCGGCGCCAGCCGGGCTTCCTACGCCGAGCTGCGAGACCGGCTCGCCGCCACGATCCCGGGCGCGCCGATCGCGGCCCAGGTCGGGGATGAGCTGTTCGCGGTCACCCGGCTGCTCGACTCCGAGCACGGCCTGCGCCGCGCACTCGCCGACGGGAGCAAGCCCGGCCCGGAGAAGGCGGCGCTGATCACCCGGCTGCTGCGTGGCCGGGTGTCCCAGGCCACCAGTGACCTGGCCGCCGAGGCCGCCGCCGCTCGCTGGGCCACCTCCGGCGACCTCGCCGACGCGGTGGAGCAGCTGGCCATCGAGTCGCTCACGCTGGCCGCGCAGTACGACGGGACGCTGGATGACCTGGAGGACGACCTGTTCCGGTTCGCCCGCGTGGTCTCCGGCCAGCCGCAGCTGCGCTCGGCCCTGGTCGGCCCGGCGGACGAGCCGGCCAAGCAGGGCCTATTGCAGGACCTGCTGGCGACCAAGGTCGGCGCGCCGTCGCTGAGCCTCATCACCCAGGTGCTCACCCACCCGCGCGGACGCTCGCCGCAGGTGGTGCTCGACCTGTGCGCGTCGATCGCGGCGCACCGGCGGGAGCAGCTCATCGCGGTGGTGCGCGCGGCCACCGAGCTGACCCCGGCACAGCGCCAGCGGCTCGCGACCGCCCTTACGAACGCGTACGGGCGGGGAATCCACCTCAATGTCGTGCTTGACCCCGGGGTTATCGGCGGCATGTCCGTTCAGGTCGGGGATGAGCTGATCGACGGGACCGCGGCCAGCCGGCTGGCGGAGGTCCGCCGCCGGCTGGCGGGCTAACGCCCGGCCCAGGCCACAACCGAACACGCGCCGCGTACGAGTAGCGTACGCATAGCTACGATTTACGTTACGAACGGAATGGGGAAGATGGCGGAGCTGACAATCCGGCCGGATGAGATCCGCGATGCGCTGGCTCGGTTCGTCGAGGAGTACGAGCCTGAGGGTGCCGCACGTGAAGAGGTCGGCACGGTCGTCGAGTGTGGCGACGGCATCGCGCGCGTCGAGGGCCTGCCCTCGGCCATGGCAAACGAGCTGCTTGAGTTCGAGAACGGCGTCCGCGGCATCGCGCTGAACCTCGATGTCCGCGAGATCGGCGTGGTTATCCTCGGCGAGTTCTCCGGGATCGAGGAGGGCCAGACGGTGCGCCGCACCGGCGAGGTCCTGTCGGTGCCCGTTGGCGACAACTTCCTGGGCCGCGTGGTCGGCCCGCTGGGCCAGCCGCTGGACGGCCTGGGCCCGATCGAGGACACGAGCCTCCGCGAGCTGGAGCTGCAGGCCCCGACGGTGGTCCAGCGCCAGCCGGTGAAGGAGCCGCTGCAGACCGGCATCAAGGCCATCGACGCGATGACCGCCATCGGCCGCGGCCAGCGCCAGCTGATCATCGGCGACCGGCAGACCGGCAAGACGGCGATCGC
>JAICUO010000513.1 GCA_025935815.1 Streptosporangiaceae bacterium | reverse complement strand
GGTGTTGTTCGGGCTGACCAGGAAGTTGTAGGTGGACACGGCGGACCCGGCGTACTTGGTCCCGGTCGCGGTAAGCTGCGGCCCGGCGGCGGTCATGGTGTAATCCACGCCCGCAACCCCGTAGTTGAGCAGGTGGTACTCAACGGACCCGAACGGCGCCGCCAGGTAGTTCCCGATCCGCAGGATTTCCTGGATCTGGCTTGGTGACAGGCGCTTGTTCAGGTAGCTGGTCCACGCGGTGGCCGCCTCCAGCGACATCCGCGGCGTCCCGCTGCCGGAGTCAGTGAAGAAGTCGAACGACGCCCGCTTGTAGCCCTTGTTGGCCGCCTGGCCCTTCTGGGCGTCCGCCGCGTTCCAGGCACCTGACCCGTCGGACACGATGACCATCTGGCCGGAGTAGAACTCCGTGACGCCGTTGCCGTAGTTGCCCGCCACCTGGTCGGGGTGCACCAGGCCGGCCTTGATCGCCTTGGCCATCCAGTTCATCGCCTCGATGATGCCCGGAGACTCGTACTGGGTGATGAGGTGGCCCTTGTCGTCGAGCATCCAGTTCGGGTAGTCGAAGGGCTGGTACAGGTAGCCGAAGATGTCGCCGAGCGCCCAGCGCTTGGCCGCCGGGTCATTGACCTCCTTGGCCAGGTCAAACAGGTCGTTCATGGACTTGACCGAGGGGGTCCCGATGCCGAGCTTGTCCAGGAGGTCGGCCCGGTAGTAGAGCTGGTACCCGAAGTTGAACCCGGCGGTGTAGGACGGGAACCCGTACAGCTTGTCGTCCCAGATCCCGGCCTGCCAGCCGCTGGCGAAGATCGCCGCCAGGTTCGGGTACTGCTTGACCTTGTCCCCGGCCAGGTAGGGGGTCAGGTCGGCGAGCCGGGTGGCGGCGGCCTCGCCGAAGTTGAGCGGCGGCGCCCAGAACGTCGGGACCTGGATCCAGTCGGGCAGCTTGTTGCCGGAGAACAGCTGCGGGAGGATCGTGGCGTAGTTGTTGCCGTTCGCCGGGCTGACCGACACGGTGGCGCCGAGCGCCTTGTTCACCGCCTGGTCGAACGGGTTGTTCGCCGAGGGGATCGTGCCCCACAGCGGCGTGATCCCCGTGTAGCTGCCGCCGCTGCCTGGGACCTCGGACACGGTCTTCACCAGTCTTGACGGGTAGGTCAGGTAGGCCGGGGACGACCCGTTGACGCTCGGGTAATCCGGCTTTACCAGGCTGCTCGGCTGGTAGTGCGGGAGTATCCGCTGCAGCAGGCTGGTCGACGCCGCCCCGGTCTTGGCGGGTGCGCCCCCGCCGCCGCCGCAGGCTGCCAGCAGCGGCTGGGCGGCGGCCGCGCCGGCGGCACCGGCCGTGGCGGTGAGGAACCCGCGTCTGCTCATGCGTGGACTCATATCCGCTACCACTTTCATTATCGGGAGGCCTACGAGTCGAAGCGCTTCACAAGCTTAGGTGGAGAGTAGATCCCGCATTGACCTGAGCGCAATAGCCAGGAAACATTGGGGTTGCCGACGGTTCAGCCAATAAGCTTCTGACCTGCCCGTAATGATCATGTGCCGCCGAGTCAAGCCTGGGGAGAGATGACAGTCGAAGCGATTCGCTACCATGATCCGGCCCTCGCGTTCCGCGAGCGAGCCGATGACCTCCTTGGCCGCCTCACCGCCGAGGAGAAGATCGCGATGCTGCACCAGCGCTCGCCCGCGGTGCCGCGGCTGGCGATAGCCGAGTTCTGGACCGGGACGGAGGGCGTGCACGGCGCGTCCTGGCGAGACCACGCGGGCACCGGGGAGGTGCTGCCCGCCACCGTGTTCCCGCAGCCGCCGGGGATCGCCGCGAGCTGGGACCCGGCGCTGGCCGGGGACATCGGCCGCGCCGTCGGCCGGGAAATCCGCGCGCTGCACGGCGAGCATCCCCAGATCAGCCTCAACGTCTGGGCGCCGGTCGTGAACCTGCTCCGTGATCCCCGCTGGGGCCGGAACGAGGAGGGCTACTCCGAGGACCCGCTGCTCACCGCGCTCATGGGCACCGCCTTCAGCCAGGGCCTGTCCGGCGACGACATCAGCGGTTACCTGCTCACCGCGCCGACCCTGAAGCACTTCCTCGGCTACAACAACGAGGACTTCCGGGACCTGACCTCCTCGGGGCTGCGCGCGCGGGTGCTGAACGAGTACGACCTGCCGCCGTTCCGCGCGCCGATCGAGGCGGGGGCGGCGACCGGTGTCATGCCGTCGTACAACCTCGTCAACGGCCGCCCCGCGCATGTCAGCCCGCTGCTCGCCGAGATCCGCGACTGGATCGAGCAGGAACTCCTGACCTGCAGCGACGCCTGGGGGCCTTCGAATGTCGCGCGGACCCAGCACTACTTCACCGGGCACCCGGAGGCGCATGCCGCCGCGCTGCGGGCGGGCCTTGACAGCTTCACCGACCAGGACGGCGACGGCGGGTTCACCACCGCGCAGGTCACCGAGGCGCTCAAGCGCGGCCTGATCACCATGGACGACGTGGACCGCGCGGTCCGCCGCAAGCTGCTGATCCGGCTGCGGCTCGGCGAGTTCGACCACGACGGCGGCCCGTTCGCCACCGCCGCCGCCGTGGACACGGCCGCACACCGCGAACTGGCCCGGGCCGCCGCGCGGCGCGCGGCCGTCCTGCTCAGCAACGATGGCCTGCTCCCGCTGGCCATCTCCCAGTCCGCGGCGGTCGCCGTCGTCGGCCCGCTCGCCGACACCCTCTACGAGGACTGGTACAGCCCGGGGCTGCCTTACCAGGTCACGATCGCCGGGGGCCTCGCCGCGGCCGGCGCGACCGTCACCGTGCACGAGGGCGCCGACCGGGTCCGCACCGACCTCGGCGACTTCGACGTCTTCGACTGGGGCGACGATATCGTCACGTTGCGCCGCCCCGCTCGCGACAACACCGCCATCGGCACCGCCGACGGCGGTGCCGATGGCGACCCCGCCAGCGGCCGGTACCTCACGGTGACCAGCGACGGGACGCTCGCGGTGACCGCGGGCAAGCCGCACGGGTGGACGGTCCGCGAGACGTTCCGGCGCCGCCTGCTGCCCGGCGGAGCCGCGCTGCTGGTGTCGACCGCGACCGGCCAGGCGTTCCGGCTGCGCTGGGATCCGCTGGCGGACGGGGTCGCCCAGGCCGTCGCCGCCGCCAGAGAAGCCGGCGTCGCGGTGGTGGTCGTCGGCAACGACCCGAACATCGGCGGCCGGGAGGCCCGCGACCGGACCACGCTCGCCCTCCCGCTGCCGGCCGACCGCCTCGTCCGCGAGGTCACCGCCGCCTGCCCGCGCACCGTCGTGGTGATCATGTCCAGCTACCCCTACGTCACCCCCGACGCCCCGGCGATCATCTGGACCTGCCACGCGGGCCAGGAGACGGGCCATGCGATCGCCGGCTTGATCACCGGCCGGCACGCCCCGCAGGGCCGCCTCCCGCAGACGTGGTACGCCGCCGACGCGGACCTGCCCGGCCCGCTCGACTACGACATCATCAAGGCCGGCTGGACCTACCAGTACACGACCGCGCGGCCGCGGTTCCCGTTCGGCCACGGCCTGACCTACACGACCTTCGGGTACGGTCCCCTGCACCTCGACGTAGCCCGCGCCGGGGCAGTACCCCTCGAAGCCCCGGATGCCGGGGAGCTGACCGCGACCGTGGACGTCACGAACCTCGGGATGCGCGAGGGCACCGAGGTCGTCCAGCTGTACGCCAGCTACGCCGGGCCTGGCCAGCCGCGACGCCGGCTGTGCGGCTTCACCCGGGTAACGCTGGGGCCCGGGCAGACGGCGACGGCGCGGATCGGCGTGCCGCTGGAGCGGCTGCGGCTGTGGGACGTGGCGGCCGGCCGGATGACCATGCCCCCGGGCCCGGTCGAGATCGGCGCCGGCGCCTCCAGCGCCGACATCCGCCAGACCGCGACGCTGCCCGTCCCCGCTGGCATCCCGGCGCGGCGGCCCGCCCGGGTCGCGGCCGCCGACTTCGACGACTACGCGAACATCGCCCTCGTCGATACCACCCGCACGGCCGGCACCGCGGTCACCCCGGCCGACCCGGCGCGGCCCGGGTGGCTAACCTTCACGCGCCTTCACCCCCGGCGGGCGGGCGTGGCCGTCTTCCGCGCGGCCTGCCCCGCCCCGGCGGGCGGGCGGATCGAGGTCTGGTCCGCCCCTCCAGGCGATCGGGCCGACCCGGGGGCCGGCCCGATCGCGAGCGTCCCGGTGCCCGGCACCGGCGGCCGGTACGCGTGGACCGAGGTCTCCGTCCCGGTCACCGTCTCCCCCGCGGCCAGCGAGGTGTGCCTGGTCCTGCACGGTCCGGTGCGGCTGGACTGGTTCCGGCTTTGAGCGGCGACAGGCACCGCGGCGGCCTGTGGTTCGGCGGGGACTACAACCCTGAGCAGTGGGACGCCGCGACCTGGGCCGAAGACGACGAGCTGATGCGCCGTGCCCGGGTGAACACCGCCACGGTCGGCGTGTTCTCGTGGTCGTTGCTGGAGCCGGAGGAGGGGACGTTTGAGTTCGGCTGGCTGGATGACGCCCTTGACCGGCTGCACGCGGGCGGGGTGCGGGTCGTCCTGGCGACGCCGACCGCGTCCCCGCCGCCGTGGTTCACCCTGGCCTACCCGGACGCGATGCCGGTGCGGCCGGACGGGACCCGGCTGTGGCACGGAAGCCGGGATACCTACTGCGCCGCCGCGCCCGCCTACCGGCGGGCCGCCCGGCGGATCGCCCGCGAGCTCGGCCGCCGGTACGCGGATCACCCGGCGCTGGCCCTGTGGCACGTGCACAACGAGTACGGGACGATGTGCTGGTGCGACCACGCGGCGGCCGCGTTCCGCTCGTGGCTGCGGGGCCGTTACGGCGACCCGGCCGGCGACGGCCGTGCTAGCCAAGACAATAAGGGGGGCCTGGCGGCGCTCAACGAGGCCTGGGGTACCGCGTTCTGGAGCCAGCGCTACTCGGCTTGGGATCAGGTCCTGCCGCCGAGGGCCACTCAGTACCTGGGCAACCCCGGCCAGGAGCTGGACTTCCGCCGCTTCTGGTCGGACGAGCTGCTGGCCGCCTACACCGAGCAGCGGGACGTGCTGCACGCGCACGCCCCCCGGGTGCCGGTCACCACGAACTTCATGGGACCCGATCACCTCGTGGTGGACCCCTGGTCGTGGGGGCGGGAAGTGGACATCGTCGCGGTCGACCACTACCTGCCGACCGCCGAGCGCGCGGCGGGGCACGCCGACATCGCGTTCGTCTCCGACTGGGCCAGGGGTGCCGGGCGCGGTCGGCCGTGGCTGCTCATGGAGCAGGCTCCGAGCACCGTCGTTGACGCCGGAGTGCTGGTCCACCGCGCGCCCGGCCGGATGCTGGCCGACAGCCTCGGATACGTGGCGCGAGGCGCCGACGGCGTGCTGTTCTTCCAGTGGCGCGCCTCCCGGGCGGGTGCCGAGATGTATCACCCGGCCCTGGTTCCGCACGCCGGGCCGGACACCCGCGTCTTCCGCGAGGCGGTCGGGCTCGGCGAGGCGCTGGAGCGGATCGCCGAGGTAGCCGGGTCCACCGTGACCGCGGACGCCGTGGTGCTCGTGGACGCCGCTTCCCGCTGGGCGCTGGAGACCCGGGGACTGCCGTCACCGCACGTGCGTCACCTGGACGTGGCTCGCGCCGCGCACGCGGCCCTGTGGCGATCGGGGGTCGGCTGCGACATCGCGGCGCCCAGCGCGGACCTGTCGAGGTACCGGCTCGTCGTCGTCCCCGCCGTGTACCTGCTGTCGGAGGAGGCGGCCGCGTCCCTGCGCGCGTACGCGGCCGGCGGCGG
>JAICUO010000825.1 GCA_025935815.1 Streptosporangiaceae bacterium | reverse complement strand
TGCAGGTCGAACGCGGGGCGCTCGGACCGGATCCGCGGCATCCGGTAGAAGTTGTGCCGCGGCGGCGGGCAGGACGTCGCCCACTCCAGGGAGGAGGCGTAGCCCCAGGGGTCCTCCTCGGTCACCTTCTGCCCGAACCGGGACGTCACGTACACGTTCCACAAGAACATCAAGATGGACAGCGCCAGGATCCAGGACCCGGCGGTGGAGATGATGTTCAGCGTGGTGACGTCGCCGGGCAGGCCCGGGTAGTTCGCGGTCCGCCGCACCTGGCCCTGAACGCCGGTCCAGTGCTGCACCAGGAACGTCATGTGGAACCCGGTGAACATCAGCCAGAACTGGACCTTGCCCAGCCGCGAGCCCAGCATCTTGCCGGTCATCTTCGGCCACCAGAAGTAGAACCCGGCGAACATCGCGAACAGCACCGTGCCGGCCAGCACGTAGTGGAAGTGGGCCACCACGAAGTAGGAGTCGGTGACGGCGAAGTTCATCGGCGGGGAGGCCAGGATGACGCCGGTGATGCCGCCGAACAAGAACGTGACCAGGAACCCGATCGCGTAGAGCATGGGCGCCTCGAAGGTGAGCTGGCCCCGCCACATGGTGCCGGCCCAGTTGAAGAACTTGATCCCGGTCGGGATGGCGATCAGCAGGCTCATGAAGGAAAAGAACGGCAGCAGCACCGCGCCGGTGCTGAACATGTGGTGCGCCCACACGGTCATCGACAGCCCGGCGATCGAGATCGTCGCCGCGATCAGCGTCTTGTAGCCGAACAGCGGCTTGCGGCTGAACACCGGGAGGATCTCGGTGGCGATGCCGAAGAACGGCAACGCCAGGATGTAGACCTCAGGGTGACCGAAGAACCAGAACAGGTGCTGCCATAGCAGCGCACCGCCGGATGCCGCGGTGAACACCTGCGCGCCCAGCCGCCGGTCGGCCTCCAGCACCAGCAGCGCCGCCGCCAGCACCGGGAAGGCCAGCAGCACCAGGATGCTGGTGAGCAGCGCGTTCCAGGTGAAGATCGGCATCCGGAACATGGTCATGCCCGGCGCCCGCATGCAGAATATCGTCGTCGTGAAGTTCACCGCGCCCAGGATCGTCCCGAGCCCGGACAGCGCCAGGCCCATGATCCACAGGTCGCTGCCCACCCCGGGCGAGAACGCCGCGCCGTTCAGCGGCGCGTACGCGTACCAGCCGAACGACGCGGCGCCGCCCGGCGCCAGGAAGCCGGACAACACGATAAGCCCGCCGAACAGGAACAGGTAGTACGACAGCAGGTTCAGCCGCGGGAACGCCACGTCCGGGGCGCCGATCTGCAGCGGCAGCAACTCGTTGGCGAACCCGACGAACAGCGGGGTGGCGAACAGCAGCAGCATGATCGCGCCGTGCATGGTGAACAGCTCGTTGTACTGCTGGTCGGACATCAGGTGCTGGTCCGGGCCCAGCAGCTGCGCCCGGATCAGCAGCGCCATGACCCCCGCGGACAGGAAGAAGAAGAACGACGTGATCAGGTACATGTGCCCGATCACCTTATGGTCGGTCGACGACAGCCACCCCGCCAGCACCGAGCCCTTCCGCTGCGAGCGGGGCACGACAGCTGGCGACGGCGCGCGCCCGAGCGTTGTCAAGTGCCCCCTCCTCCGCCCCTAGAGTTCCGCCGGGACCTTGCAGATTCCTTGCGGCGGAACCCCGGCCCCTTGGCAGGGGAGTCCTGCGTCGTCATGGCACGCGGGCGGTCCACTGGCTGCTGGCGAACTTCGCCCGGGCCAGGTCGCGGGCGGCGAGCAGTTCTCCGCCGGTGACGGTGTCCGCGCTGAGCCCGTAGCGGCGGCGGAAATGGTCGGCGAGCAGGTCGATGACCTTGGCGCGCGGCAGCCGGGTCTGCCTCCGCAGCGGGTCGACTTGCTTGACCGCGCTCGGGATGCCCTTGTCCGAGAGCTTCTCCCGGCCGGTGCGCAGCACGCGGGTCATCGCGCCGGCGTCGATGTCGTAGGCCATCGTCACGTGGTGCAGCACGGTGCCACCCGCCAGCCGCCGCTGCGCGCCGCCGCCGATCTTGCCTCGGGCCGAGGCGATGTCGTTGAGCGGCTCATGCCAGGCCGACAATCCCAGGTCCTCGGTCAGAGTGCCGATTACCCAGTCGTCGAGGTAGCGGTAGGACTCGGCAAGCGACATGCCCGCCACGAGCGACCCGGGCGCGTACAGCGAGTACGTGATGGTGCTGGCCGGATCGATGAACATCGCGCCGCCGCCGCTGATCCGCCGCACCACGGTCATGCCGAGCCGTCTCGCCTCGGCCAGGTCGACCTCGTTGCGCAGCGACTGGAAGCTGCCGATGACAACCGCGGGCACCGACCATTCCCAGATCCGCAGCGTCGGCGCGCGGCGGCCCGCCGCGACCTCCCGGGCAAGCACCTCATCCAGCGCCATGTGCAGCGCCGGCTCCCGGGGCTCCTCGCGGACGAGCCGCCAGTCGTGGTCGCGCCAGCCGCTGCCCCGGGTAAGCGCGCGCCGGAGCGCGGCGGCACCTCCGGCAGGCACGGCGTCGCCGCCGAGCGCGGCCGTGATCCGGGCCGTGATGACGCCGGCATCCGCGTCGGCGGGAATCCCGGTCAGGGCGGCGCTGAGCCGGCCGGGGACGCCAGGCTCGGGGAAGAAGTCCCCGCTGACCTGGACCCTGGCCAGCCGCCCGCCGGCCACTCCGGCGTCGGCCGCGACGAGCTTGCCGCCCGGCGGCTCGCACTCACCGTGCACGGTGCCGCCTGACCTGATCCGGCCGCTACGGCTAGGCGACGGCACGGCCGATCCGCACCCGCCATACGCTGGGGCCGTCCTGCTGGTAGTCCCAGGTGTACTCGTCCGCGTACTGTGCCTCGAACTGGTAGCGCAGCGGCTTGGGGTCGTGGTCGTTGACCAGCACGAAGCCCGCGCCTGGGCGGAGCGCCCGGTAGGCGGTGAAGATCAGGCCGTGCCGCTGCGCGTGGCTGACCTGCCGCACGTCCAGGTCCGGTTCGTCCGCGTCGCCGTCCGGGCCGGGCTCGTGGTGCAGGGTCGTCTTGCCGGGTGCGGCTGCAGCCGGGCGGCCGATCCGCACCCGCCACGCTTCCGGACCGCTTTC
>JAICUO010000230.1 GCA_025935815.1 Streptosporangiaceae bacterium | reverse complement strand
TGCCGGGCTTCATCGGCTTCAGGGCCGGCAGCGTGCTGCCGAGGAAGCCACCGTTCTCCGTCTGCCACCAGGTGTCCACGATGGCCACCTGGCCCTTGCCGACCTTCTCGTAGTACCAGCGCCAGACCTCGGGCTCGATCGGCTCGCCCACGGTGGTCATGTGCTTGAAGTGGTAGTCGAACTTCGCCGGCTCATCCGGGCCGACCTTGCGCAGCATGCGGATCGATGTCGGCGAGGTGTGGAAGATGTTCACGCCGAGCTTGACCGCCTCGCGCCACGGCCGGGCGGGGTCGGGGTAGGTCGGCGTGCCCTCGTAGATGACGGAGGTGGTCCCGAGGGTCAGCGGGCCGTAGACGATGTAGGAGTGCCCGGTGATCCAGCCGATGTCAGCCATGCACCAGTACGTGTCGTCGGAGTGGATGTCCTGGTAGTACTTTGACGTGCCGGCGACGTAGGACAGGTAGCCGCCGGTGGAGTGCTGGCAGCCCTTCGGCCGGCCCGTGGTGCCGCTGGTGTACATGAGGAACAGCGGTGCCTCGGCGGGCAGCGATACTGGCTCGACGAGAGCGCCCTTGTAGTCCTTGAGCAGCTCATCGACGAAGTAGTCACGGCCTTCGACCATCGGGGTCTGCGCGGAGTACTTGCCCGGGTAGCGGCGGAACACCAGCACCTTGTCGACGGCCTGGCCCTCCTTGGCCGCTGCCTCGACCGCCTCGTCCGCCTTGATCTTGTGGTCGAGGAGGTCACCGCTGCGGTAATAGCCGTCCATCGTGATCAGCACGTTGCTGCCAGAGTCGGCGATCCGGTGCCCGGCGGCGGTGCCAGAGAAGCCCGCGAACACCTGGGAGTGGACCACGCCGAGCCGCGCGCAGGCCAGCATCACGATCGGCAGCTCGGGGACCATCGGCATGTGCAGGGTGACCCGGTCGCCAGCCGTCAGCCCCGCGAAGTCGCGCAGCAGCGCCGCGACCTCATTGACCCTGTTGTACAACTCGCGGTAGGTGATGGCCGCGTGCGCCTCGGACTCCGGCTCGGGGATCCAGATGAGCGCCGCCTTGTTGGCCTTGTCGGCGAGGTGCCGGTCAACGCAGTTGTAGGAGGCGTTCAGCTCGCCGCCGACGAACCACTTCCAAAACGGGGCGTTGGACGTGTCCAGGGTGGTGTGCCACGGCTTGTACCAATCCAGCAGATCCGCATAGGCGTTGAAGCACTCCGGGTACTTGTCCTCGGTGAACGCATCGAGGATCGCTGGGTCGGCGGCGTTAGCCTGGGCGACGAAGGACGCGGGGGGCGGGTAGTAGCCCTCCTCGCGCCAGTGGACCGCGATGAGCGCTTCGGAGGACTCGTCCGGGCCGAGGTCGTCGTCGGTAGGTTCGGTCATGTTTGGTTGTCCCTCCGCTGGCAGCTTTGCCGACATTTCACGGGCGCAGTCCAAACTTAACGCTATTGGACAGCCGTCACCATGGGTGAGTCCCGGAATCAGGCGGCACAGCCCGCTCCCGGTGCTCAAGGCAAGACCGCACTGTACCGGCCGGAGGAACGGAGCATGGCGGAGCACCTCGCGGGTCAGCCCGGGCTTGCGGTGCCCTTCCGCGGCGGCGGGCAGTTCACCAGGGCCAGCGCCGGAGTGCGGATCTCCGGGAACGCCTCGTCCATGCCGGTGATCCGCATGATGCGCAGCAGCGACGGGCGCGCGCCAGTTACCCGCAGGGTCCGGCCGGTACGCCGGGCGTAGCCGGCCACCTTGGCCAGCACGCCAAGCCCGGCGGCGTCGCAGAACGTCAGGTCCGCCAGGTTGAGGGTGACCTTGCCCTTCTTCTCGCCATCCATCATCCGGCGCAGGTAGGCGTGCGCCTGCTCGGCAGTGGCGATGTCAAGCTCGCCCCGTACGTTCACCATCGCCTGGCCGTCAGCGGTGCGCTGGTACCCGAGTTCCAGTTGCGTTGTCCGCGTGCCGTCGTGCACCCGTGCCAGGTCGGCTGCGATTGCCCCCATAGCTCTTGTCCCCCCGTAAGGCGCGGCCTTGTCCCCTACGATACGGCCTGCGCGAACACTCATAAAAGCCCCTCCGTGATAGTAGTGATCTCCGCATCTCCTCTGCACGCTGCTTGTTGCATGTCGTGTCATCCCGTTACATTTGGCGTCGTTCCGTATCCAAATAAGCACTCTCCGTGCATATCGCGCGATCCGGCTTCCGGCGGCGTGCCCCTAGTAGGCGCCAGCAACCTGCGCGACGGCCCGCCCTCTCGCTGAATAAAACGTCTGAGCCGGGCCGCACGTTCTCGTTTTCTCCTCATACTTCGCTCGGTCAGGCTGAACTCACTCCGGGTCAGTTCCGTTGCGCCCGCAGCAAGGCAGTACCGCACCATGGCGATGCTGCATCATGATTACGGCCGAGCCGCCCGATGGGATGTAGGCGCGCCGGCCGTTACTTGCGCTGGCTGCCGCGGGAGTCGGTGGACTGCCAGTCGTCGTCCCAGGCGCCGTACCGGCGCCGGTCCAGCTCACGACGGGCCAGCAGCCACGTGAGCGCGAGCAGCGCGGCGACGATGATGCCTGAGGCAGCCTGCCCGAACGCCGTCACGCTGGCGACCTGGCTGTCCGTCAGCGGCGGGTCGGCGAGCTTGCCGCCCGTCGTGGTCCAGACGGCCACCTGCGCTCCGGCCGGGGTGCCGTAGCGGGCGGGGATCTCGCCGTACACCGTCCTTCCGCCCGGCGCGTGCCAGCTCGCTTCCACGGCCGGGATCATGAAGAGCGCGCCCCGGGACTGGCCATCGGGCGGCATCGCCTCCAGCGTGGTCGCCGTCACGTGGCTTCGCGTCGCCATCTGCGTTTGCTGCAGGTGCTGGGCGCTCTCGTGCGCCCAGCTCCCGCCCGCTTGGACGGCGAACGGCGCGCCGGCCAGGAACGCGGTGACCAGCCCGGCCAGGACCACCGTTTCCACTCGGTCGGTAGCCCGCCGTAGCGGGTTACGGTCTAGTCGCCGCCCTCGTATGCACCGCCGCCAGCAGGCCTGTGGATCGAGCGTTCTCATGCATGGTCACCTCATCTGGGCACGTCCCGCAGTATCGAAGTCGTTACCAAGCGGCTACCCTGATTGGGGCCGGGGTACCCGTTGACCAGGCCCTTTGGGGCATTCATCCAGGTCTGGGCAGTGCCTCGACGGCGCCGGCGGGCGCCGGCGTCACTGGGACTCGATGCGGCGGCCGGTGACCTTGGTTGGCACGACCCGCACCCACACGTCGCGCTCGCCTTCCGGCCAGGGCAGCACGTCGGCCCGCGCGTTCAGGTGCCGCAGCTCGGCTGGCTGCGCGACGATGTGCGCCTGGCCGGCCACCAGCACGCTCCAGCCCTGGCACAGCGCGTCATCGATGTGGTCAACCTCGAACGCGACCTTGTCATAGCCGTGTGCCTCGATGAGCGTGCCGTGCCCAGTGCGCAACACGATGGCGCTGGAGGCCACGGCACTGGAAGACACGGCGCTGGAAGGCTGGGACCCGCGGACCACTGCGTAGTTGACCGGGAGCACGACTGGCCCGGATGGCATGCAGAACGCGATCCGTCCGACGCCGCCTGGCGCGATCAGCCGCCAGCAGTCCGCCACCGTGAGCCGGCGCAGGGCCCGGCCGTCGGGCGATCGCGTGGCTCGCCCGCCCGCCGCCGTGACCGCTCCGCCGCCGAGCAGTGCGGCGGGCGAGGTCTGCAGCGCGGCGGCCAGCTTGCGCAGCACGGTCGCATCGGCCCGCGCCGGATAGCGCTCTAGGTACTCCAGGTATCGCTGGCTGAGCCCGGCCCGGGCCGCCACCTGGGCGCTGCTGAGCCGCAGTTCCTCGCGCCGGTGAGCCAGTCGCCTGCTCAGGTCGCCAGGGTCAGCCGGCGATGGCCATGCCGCATCGCTGGTGTCCTGCCAGGTCATGTAGCTAACGCTCATCCGGTTCGCGGCGCCCGGGTCGCCAGGTCCAGGAGGCCTCGGGCGAGCGCCGCTTCACCTCCCTGCCCTTGTCGAAGGCCGCTGGCTAACGCGGCCGGCCGCGAGGCCGGCCGCCTCGCACATGACCAGCCTGGCCAGGCGCCGCTCAGCCCGCGAGTGCCGTTCGCCACCTCGGCCGGGGACCTTGGTCCCGGACCGGGCGCGAGCCATCGCGACTACCCCGCGCAGGCCCTGGCACGAAGGGATTTCAGTCACCGCCACGCGGGGACGGAGGTCCCTGGGTGGGCTGCCCTGCTCGCTGGTTCGCTCAACACCGGAGATCGCTCGATCAGGCACTCACCGAGAGGTAGCTGGCGTGAGCGAGGCAGGGCCGCGGGGTAGGACGACGGACATGGAACCGGTCCTTGAGGAATTGAGCGAAGCCGAGTCGCTCCGCCTGATCGGGCAGGCCCAGGTCGGGCGAATCGGATTCACTGGCAGGTTCGGGCCCGTCGTCCTTCCAGTCAACTTCAAGCTCGTCGACGGAGCGGTCATCTTCCGCACGCAGGAGCACGGCCACATCGCCGAGGACCTGCGCACGGGGATCACCGGGGCGGAGTACAAGGTCGCCTTCGAAGTCGACCAGACCGACGCGGCGATGCGAACCGGGTGGTCGGTCCTGATCCAGGGCGCGGTGCACCACGTGGACGACAAGGAGGAGCGAGCGAGCCTCCTCGCGGTCGGGCTCGAGCCATGGGCTGGCGGCGAGCGGGCCCTGTTCCTGCGGATCGTGCCATCCCTGGTCACCGGCCGCCGGATCAGCCATGGCAGTTAGCTAGTCGTTAACTAGCCAAAGCGCCCCACATGATCCCTACCCGGGCGTTCCTGGATACTGTGTTTATCGCAGCGGCGAACACGCAGCTTTGCGCAGGTGACGGCGCGCTGGTGGCGCGGGTCATCACGCGAGTCCAGGCCCGCGGCGCCGCACCGGCAAGAGCGCCGCGACAGACAGAGGTAAGGGATCATGCGCATCCGGGGAAGCGTGGCCATCGATCTCGGGACGGTCAACACGCTCGTGTGGGTCGAGGGCCGCGGGCTCGTCCTGGAGGAGCCGTCCGCCATCGCCGTGGACTCGGCGACCGGGGCAGTCGCCGCCATTGGCGTCGCCGCTGATGTCCTAGCGGACAAGGAGCCGCAGGACATCCGGGTCATCTACCCGCTGCGCGACGGCGTGGTCGCCGACCTCGACGCGACCGCGGAGATGCTGCACGCGTTCTTGCACAAGGCCCGCCCGCGCAATGGCCTGCTGCGCCCGCGCGCGCTGGTCTGCGTGCCAGCCGGCGCCACCTGGGTCGAGCGCCGCTCCATCCTCGCCGTCCTGAGCGCCCGTCGTCCCCGGTACGCCGTGCAGCTCATCGACGAGCCGGTCGCCGCCGCCGCGGGCGCTGGCCTGGACCTGGACCGGGGGCAGGGCGGCTTCATCATCGACGTCGGCGGCGGGACCACCGAGGTCGCCGCCGTCGCGGGCTGGCGGGTAGTCCGCGCCCAGTCGCTGCGGATGGCCGGCAACGCGATGGACGAGGCGATCATGAACGCCGCCCGGGCCAGCCTCGGCCTCATCCTCAGCCGGCGGGCCGCCCGCCAGCTCAAGATGACCATGGGCCTGACCGGCGGCGACGCCGGCTGGGCGGAGGCGGTTGGCATCGACTCCGCGCGGCGGACGCCCCGCGTGGAGAAGGTCTCCGGCGAGCTCGTGGCCACCGCCTTGGAGCCGATCGTGAACGCGATCGCTGGCGCGGTGCATGAGATCCTGTCCGATATCCCCGCCGGGCTCGCCGAGGACGTGGTGCGCGGGAAGGTGCGGCTGTCCGGTGGCGGCGCGCTGCTGCCGGGGCTGGCGGACCGCGTTGAGGCGATCGCGGAGATCGGCGTCGTCGTGGTCGACGACCCATTGCGCTGCGTGGTGCGCGGGGCGGCCGCCCTGCTGGAGCGCCGCGCGGCGGGCGACGCCCCCGGCCTCGCCTGACCCGGGCGGTCAGTCCGCGAACGTCATGCCGGCCTGCCAGGTGATCAGTACACTGACTACCTGCGAAAGCGGCTAGCGCCTGAGGCACCGGATAAAAAGGACTTTTTGATCTGTGTGCTGATCTCTTTGCGGTGTATACGGTGATGGGTCAGGATGGGGGCATGCCCGCAGACCTGAGCACCCATCCCGGGCACCTGGCCCGTCGCCTGCAGCAGGCGCACACGCTGCTGTGGAACGCGCTCGTCTCCGCGGAGACGACCTCTCCGCAGTTCGCCGTGCTCAACGCCGTCGCCGGCCGCGATGACCTCGACCAGCGGATGGTCGGTGACCTGATCGGATTGGACCGGTCGACCACGGCGGAGATCGTCTCGCGGCTCAGCGACCGCGGGCTCCTGGTCCGGGTCCGTGACCCGCGAGACGGCCGCCGTAACCTGCTGCGGCTGACCGACGACGGCGCCGTCCTGCACCGCCAGACCGCCCGCCGCGTATCGCGCATGAACAAGGTCTTCCTCGCCCCGCTCGAGCCGGGCGAGCAGCAGGTCCTGCTGGACCTCATGCGCCGGATCGTCACCGCCGCCGACAGTTTCCGCGCCCCGGACGAGGTCGGCTAGCCCAGTCCGCGAGAGAATTACCAGGAGCGCCCCGACGTTGTAGCTGAGTAGCCGTCCGGCCGGACGGGAAGAAAGGGACACCCCGTGAGCAAGCAGGCCACGCCGCCGCCACCTGGCGATAAGACCCCTGGCGGTAACCCGCCGCCCCGGCCGCCTGGCTGGCGGCACTGGCTGCTACCGGTCGGGCTGCTGGCGGCCTTCATGTTGTGGCTGTTCCTTCCGGCCGTGCACGGGCCGTCGACCACCAGCTTGACCTACTCGCAATTCCTGTCTGATGTGTCCTCGCACAAGGTCAAGACGGTGGACATCGCCCAGGCGGGCGGCACCAGCACCGGCACCTTGACCGACGGGAAGAACTACACCGTGGTCATCCCGCCGCAGGCCGGCCAGGTGCTCCTGGATGACCTGAAGGCGGCTAACGTCGAGACGTCGGCCTCCACCTCCTCGCCCGGCTTTGGCTCGCAGGTCCTGAGCTGGGCGATCCTGCTACTGCCGCTCCTGCTCTTCGGCTGGTTCTGGATGCGGCTATCCCGGGGGGCGGCCGGGCAGTTGCCGGGCGTGCTGGGTGCCGGGCGATCGCGGGCCAAGGTCTTCGATGAGGAGCGTCCGGCCACCACGTTCGCGGACGTCGCCGGGTATGAGGGCGCCAAGGAGGAGATCAGCGAGGTCGTCGACTTCCTGCGAACGCCGGAGCGGTATTCGAAGGCCGGCGCCATGGTGCCGCGCGGCCTGTTGATGGTCGGCCCGCCCGGTACCGGCAAGACGCTGCTGGCCCGGGCCGTCGCGGGGGAGGCCCAGGTGCCGTTCTTCTCGGTGGCCGGGTCCAGCTTCGTGGAGATGTTCGTCGGCGTGGGCGCCGCGCGGGTTCGCGACCTGTTCGCCGAGGCGCGCAAGCGCGCGCCCGCCATCATCTTCATCGACGAGGTCGACGCGATCGGCCAGCGCCGGGCTGGGTCGGGCGCGGTGGTCAGCAACGACGAGCGCGAGCAGACCCTCAACCAGTTGCTGGCCGAGATGGACGGCTTCGACCCGGCGACCGGCGTGGTCGTGCTCGCGGCCACCAACCGGCCCGAGGTCCTCGACCCGGCGTTGCTGCGCCCCGGCCGGTTCGACCGGCAGGTGACAATCCCGCTGCCGAATGTGACCGAGCGCACGGCGGTCCTCACCGTGCACTGCCGCGGCAAGCGGCTGTCCGGCGATGTCGACCTGGGCGCGGTGGCCCGCGGCACGCCCGGGTTCTCCGGCGCTGACCTGGCCAACCTCGCCAACGAGGCCGCCATCTTCGCGGTGCGAGGCGGCCGGGACATCCTGACCGCCCGCGACTTCGATGACGCCAGGGACCGGATCATCCTCGGCCGCCGGGAGGGCTCGAACGTCCTGCTGCCCGAGGAAAAGCACGCGGTCGCGGTGCACGAGTCCGGGCACGCCCTGGTCGCGGCGCTGTCCAAGAACGCCGACCCGGTGGCCAAGGTGACGATCCTGCCCGCCGGCCAGGCCCTGGGCGTCACCCAGCAGCTCCCGCTGGTCGAGCGGCACATGTACGGCGAGGACTACCTGCGCGACTCCCTCGCCGTCCGGCTCGGCGGCCGGGCCGCCGAGCTCGTCGTCCTCGGGCAGGGGTCCACCGGGGCGGGCAACGACCTGGCCGGCGCGACTGACCTGGCCACCAAGATGGTCCGCGAGTTCGGCCTGTCGCCGGAGCTGGGTCCGGTGGGCTACCCCGAGGGCGGGTCGGTCTTCCTGGGCGGCGGCGGGCCGGGCATGTCCAGCCGCCCCTACTCCGAGGCCACCCAGGCGGCCGTCGACAACGAGGTATCCAGGCTGCTGCGGGAGGCGGAGGAGCGCGCGGTCGCGCTGCTGCGCGGGCACCGGGAGGAGCTCGACGCGCTGGTCGCCCTGCTCCTTGAGCGGGAGACCGTGGATGGCCGCGACGTCTACCGCCTCGCCGGGGTAGCGGACAAGTCGATGGTCCCGGGCGCGGCGACCATGGCCGAGCCCACCCGGGCCCACGCCGTCACCAGCGCTGACGGCTCCACATCGGGGCAGTGACCACCCAGTCGGCGGTCCACGCGGCCATCCGGCGCCGGTTCACGGCGATCCGGGTGGCCACCGCCGCCAGCAGGCAGGCCGCGACGGTCATGGCGGCGCTGACCAGGGCCATGAGCGTTCCCTGGTCAGCGACCTGGGACGCGGTCAGCGGCGGGCTGGTCTCCTCGCCGGCCTGATCGGTCCACAGCGTGACCACCGTGCCCTTCGGGCTGTCGCTGGGGACGGTGATCTCTCCCGTGCGCTGCACGCCGCTCGGGGCGGTCCACCGGGCCATGGCCGGCGCCATCCCGTTGATGGTGTAGCCACTGACCGAGGCGTGCGGCGCCGCCAGCAGCACGGCCCGCACGTGGTGGCGGGTAGCCTGCTGCACCCGCGCCGCCCGTGCGCTGTCCGCGTGTGCCCAGTTCCCGGCCATCGTGGCCGCCACCGGCGCCCCCGCCGCGGCGACTATGACCAGCCCTCCGAAAATGAGCGCTTCGACCCGGTCCCACCGGCGCCGCAACGGGTTGCGATCTGGCCGCACCCCGCGCGCGACCCTCCCGAGCCATTGACCCTGTTTCATCTTTAATACGCCCTTGCGCCATCCGCAACACCGCCGGGCACGAGTCACAGTGGTACCCGACAGCTATGATGCGGCCCCTGTTGGTAGCAAGGGTATGGGGTGTTTCGGATAGCGAGTAGCAGTTTGCCGTGATTCAAATCGCATTGCTAGACAGCGGCGGCCGGGTCCGGGCCCGGGCTTGAACAAGGGCCTGGCGATTACCATGTCGCCATGGAGAGTCATGGGCAGAGCGGGGTAAGTCCGGGCATGCTCCCCCAGCTACGGCTGGATGACCTCCTCGCCGAGCTCCAGTCCCGGCTAGAGGCCGTGATCGCCACCCGCGACCGCATGCACGGCCTGCTGGAGGCGGTCATCGCCATCGGATCCGGGCTGGACCTGGAGGAGACGCTGCGGCGGATCGTGGAGGCCGCGGTCGACCTCGTCGATGCCCGCTACGGCGCGCTCGGCGTCATCGGGGAGGACCAGCGGCTGACCGAGTTCATCCCGGTTGGCCTGGACGCCGCTGACATCGCCCGGATCCACCACTGGCCGGAGGGCCGTGGCCTCCTCGGCCTGCTGATCCGGGACCCGCACTCGCTGCGCCTGGCCGACCTCGCGACGCACCCGGAGTCGTCCGGGTTCCCCGCAGGGCACCCGCAGATGCGGACCTTCGTGGGAGTCCCGGTCCGGGTGCGCGACCGCGTCTTCGGCAACCTGTACCTGACCGAGAAGCGCGGAGGCGGCGAGTTCACCGAGGACGACGAGGCGGTGCTGGCCGCCCTGGGCGCCGCCGCCGGCGTCGCGGTGGAGAACGCGCGCCTGTACGACGAGGCCAAGCGACGCCAGCAATGGCTGCGGGCCACCGCGGACCTGACCATCCGGCTGCTGTCCGGGGAGAGCCCGGCCAGGGTGCTTGAGGCGCTCACCCGCCAGGCGCTGGAGTTGTCCGGCGCCGACCTGGTGACGCTGGCGCTGCCGCACGAGGACGGCCGGCGGCTCACCCTTGAGTACGCCGAGGGCGTGGGCGCCGCCGACGCCCTCGGCCTCGTCTTCCCCGCCGACCGCTCACTGTCGGGCCGGGTCCTCGCCTCCGGCGAGCCGCTGATGGTGGACGACTTCGCCACCGACGAGCGCACCGCCGAGGTCACCCGCCACCCGATGGGGCACCTCGGGCCCGCCGTCTTGTTCCCGCTCGGCGCCCCCGGCAACGTGCGCGGCGTGCTCACCGTGGGCCGTAGCGGCGGCAGCGCCCAGTTCCCGCCGCGGGCCACCGAGATGCTCGCGTCCTTCGCCGCCCAGGCGGCGATCGCCTTGGAGCTGGCCACCCGCCGGGCCGACGCCGAGCAGCTCACGGTGCTCGAAGACCGCGACCGGATCGCCCGCGACCTGCACGACCTGGTGATCCAGCGGCTTTATGCGACCGGGATGTCGCTGCAGGGCACCTTGCCCATGGCGACCCGGCCGGAGGTCGCCGAGCGGATCAAGAGCGCCGTCGACGCGATGGACGACACCATCGTGGACATCCGGGCCACGATCTTCGCGCTGCAGGCCCGCGGCCGGCCGGCCGGGCCGGACCTCAGGGCGGAGACCCTCGTCCTGATCGACGAGATGACGCCCATGCTCGGCTTCGCTCCCACGCTGCGCCTGGGCAGCGGGCTGGACGCCCGCGTCTGCGCCGACGTGGCCGAGCATTCGCTCGCCGTGCTGCGCGAGGCCCTGTCGAACGTGGCCCGGCACGCTCACGCTACCGAGGTCTCGGTGACCGTGGACATCGTGCCCGCCGAACCCGCGCCGCTGCTTTCCGTCCTGGTCAGGGACAACGGGCAGGGGATTCCCGAGCGGGGCCGTCGCAGCGGGCTGCGCAACCTGGCCGAGCGGGCTGAGAAGCTGGGCGGCACCTTGCGGATCTCGGCGCCCGCGCCGCAGGCCGGCCAGGAGACCGGC